>NZ_JACHYV010000006.1:0-253579 GCF_014193135.1 Rhizobium sp. BK049 | reverse complement strand
AGTCTCTCTCCACGGCATCCACACCTCCCGATCAAAATCGAAAAGTGTAACCCATGTCTCCGGTACGAAACGTCACCTATCTCTCAGGTCGGGCAATTTTCTCCATCAGAACTGCCCGGCGGATCAGTCGCAGCCACTATTCAAGCATGACGACCGCTTCGACTTCGAACAGCATCGGATCGATTGCAAGTTTGGGAACAGGGACAAGGGTCTGGGCCGGGAGTGCGTCGCCGAACATGTCTTTGACGTTCCTCGTCAGCACCTCGAGCTTGGACATATCGTGTTCGACCACGAAGACCGTGAGCTTGGCGACCTGATCCGGCCTTGCGCCGAGGCCGCTGCGCAGATTTGCGTAGGTCTGCTTCACCTGGACGGCGAAGTCCGGCGACAAGGCTCCCGAGCTATCCTGGCCACCCTGTCCAGAGATGTAGGCCAACCGGGCGCCGCGGGGGACGATCACCGCCGCCAGTTGACTCGTACAATGTACGAGTTCTGGCCGTGAACTGACAGTGCAACATCGGCTTACGACAACATTGAGTAGATCAGCGCACCGATGGAACCCCAGAAAACAACCGGCGTCAGTATCATCCCCACAACGAAAATCTTGGTCACCGCTAAAACTCCGCAAACTCATGCCACCGCGAAAACCTATTGCGGCGACCGAGGGTTGGGTATCGGCATGAAGTCCGGGTCGGGTCGGACCTTGGTCTCAGTCTCACTCGACGGCGTTTCGATTCACGGGCCCGCCGCCAGCTTTCCTTCTGCAACCCGGCAACCACTCTTCCGCCGCGGTAAGTCAGCCGCGGATCGGGGGCAGGAGAACGACGATCGGACGGGACAGGATGGGGCTCGTGATTGACTCTCCCCTGTCGTCGTGATTTCCCCCTCGCATTATCAAGCGAGGACATCATGGCCGAAGACATTATCGTAAAGGACAGCAACGGAACCCAGCTTCACGACGGCGATTCCGTGACGTTGATCAAAGACCTCAAGGTCAAGGGGACCTCGGAGACGCTGAAGCGTGGAACCTTGGTCAAAGGCATTCGTCTGACCGACAATCCCGGCGAAATCGAGTGCAGCACCAAGCAGGTCAAAGGCCTCGTGCTGAAAACCGAGTTCCTGAAGAAGGCGTAGGATCTACCTGCGGCGGCCCGTGAGTCCATGGCTGCAACTTACGGCACTTCCTCGGTGATCACTTCGAAGCGGGAAAGCATCGCCGGGCCGAAAGCCGTCGACATCGCGACGTCGGTGGCATCCCGGCCTGTCGCCATCAGAATTCTGCCGATACGCGGGGTGTTGTGGCGGGCATCGACCGTATGCCAGTGCCCGCCGAGAAAGACCTCGAACCAGGCACTGAAATCCATTGGATTCGGATCGGCAGGAACGCCGATATCACCGAGATAACCGGTGCAGTATCTGGCAGGAATATTCATGCATCGACAGAGCGCGATGGCGAGATGGGCGAAGTCGCGGCAGACGCCGCTCTTATCGGTGAAGCCGCCATGCGCAGTTCTGAGAACGTCGGCCTTCTGATAATCGAAGGTGATGTGGTCATGCACGAAATCGCAGATCGCCTGCACGCGCGCCCAGCCGAGCGGCGTTGATGAGAAGGTCGCCCAGGCGAAATCCGAAAGCCTGTCTGTGTCGCAGTAACGGCTGCCGAGCAGGAAGACGAGCACCTCGTCGGGCAGATCCTTGATTGCGTGCTGCACTGCCTGTACGGGAACGATGTCGGCTTGCCCCGTGTCATAGATCTCGAACTCGGTGGAAATCGTCGTCAGCCCCGGCGGAGCGACAATCCGGCTGCAGGCATTGCCGAAGCTGTCGGTATATTCCCACGCCTCGATCGGCCGGTCGAATGTCAGGACCTGCTCGCTTAGAAGATCGGCGCGACGGGAGGGATGAATGTTGAGGACCAGCAGCATCGGCGTCGGCTGTATGCATTTATAGCCCAGATGAAACCCGGCGCGTATCTTCATTGTGGCTTCCTCGTCCCTCCCGGCATGGGCGGAGGTGAGTATGGAACGTCGATCGCGCCGCCCGGTTCCCGCGATATGCCTCGCACCTTCCCCGGGCAAAGCACCTTGGCCCAGGCAATTCACCATTGCCCCGCCACTGCATCATTACCCCTCGGCAACCCACGGCTGTCGCGTGGTCACGTTGACCTGAACCGTCATGTTCTCGAAATCTGAGCCCTGCCCGTCGTAACTGCCGCTCAAAGGAACAGCCTGGCGCGGGTCGCGGGCAACGGCCACGCGAATAAGGTCGCGGTTGCCGACGATGCCGTTGGTTGGATCGAACTCGGCCCAGCCGGCCCCGGGAAGATAGACCTGGCACCATGCATGGGTGGAACCGCCGCCGAGCACCGTGGAGCCGTCCCGGTCGGGGACGTAGACATAGCCGGTGACGAACCGCGCCGCGAGGCCTAGCGAGCGTGCCGCCTCCATCATCAGAAGCGCGAAATCCCGGCAGGTGCCGGAGCGAAGGTGCAAGGTCTGCAGCGGCGTTTGCGTTCCATGTTCCTGGCGGCGTGCATAGACAAAGCTTTCGCGAATGGCATAACACAGCGTCATCAGCAGGTGCCCGGTCTCCGTCGGGTGCCCCAGGCGCACGAACTGGCGCGCCCAGCGGCCGACCTCATCGCCCGAATCAGGATAATGGCGCTGCATCGCCGGCGCGAGATCGGCGATTTCGTCCTTGTCGTAGGAGAAAGGATAGGTCAGCGCCGCCTCGTCGATCCGAATGTCCGGGGCGAGCTGCGGCGTATGATCGAGTGTGATCCAGGTTTCGAAACGAAGCTCCACCGACGGCCGGGAAAAATCGACGAGCGCCACGCAATTGCCGAAAACATCGTGGATCCAGCGCACATGACTTTGCTCCGGATAGGTGGTCAGCGACGCCTCGATCAGCCGCTGGTCGAAACTGTCGCGCGGCCGGAACATCAGGCGATGCTCGCCGAAATCGACCTCCCGGCGGTAACGATAGGACGTGATGTGGCGGACGGAGAAAATCGTCATGGGCTGGCGCCGGCTGATTTGTTCACGTTGCTGCTCCTACAGCGCCGCGCGTCTTATCAGACGCCGCAAGCGCCCTGCTCCTTTCCCTGCTCATCCCGATTTCTTGTCATATAAGCAGGTTCGAAAGATTGCTATTGTACCTTCACCGATCGACGGCAGAGCCGTCCAACCTGAGAGGATAACATGCATATCATCTGGGACGTTCTGACGCTTCTGCTGACCATCGGTTCGCTCTATGGCGGTCGCGAATACCGGATTATTCGCGCCCGTGCCCGCGCTCAGAATTGGGGCAACTTCTGACCCGATCCTGACGCGCTGCCGGAACGGTCGCGGCTACGTCGAATGACGTACGGCGGCCCCTTAAGGAAATGCTGTATCAGTCGGGACGGTTTTGGTCCGTCCATTCTCTCTGTTATGCTAAGCCCGCCTCACCCCAGGCGGGCTTTTTTCATGCAAGAGGCTGCGTGTCGCCGGCAGCCGCCATTACTTCTTGGCGCCGGCCGAAAGCACCCGATGGGTCGCATTATCCATTGCGTGGCTCGCCTCCTGTCCATCCTTCTTCAGCCCGTATGCGGTATTGCCGCAGCCGGCGAGCGTAAGCAGGCAGAGGCAGCAGGCGATAGCGATTGCAGCTTTTGGCATCGAGGTTTTCCCTGATTGAACGAACCCCCGGAAAAATGACGCAGTCCGAGCCAAAATCAATCCGCCGGCGGCCGGACATAACTCAGCACCTGCGCCGAATTGATGCATCCGACGGCTCCCTGTTCCGTCGAGAAACGGATTACTTCAGCCAAAACTCTCCGAAACGTAGAATTGCCGGACGGGAATCGAAGGCACATACCATTTATCCGTGTCTTTCAGAATGAAATCCGCGAACAACTGCGGGGTCACGCTTGGAATTTATCATTTTACTTAAATATCTCACTTAACCAATTGTTATTAATAACCTTGCGTAGCACGCGCTTCGGCTTATGCTTTACTCAAAACGGGAGAGGAGAGAATGTTTAGCAAAAGCCTGATCATGCCTTTCGGCTTCGCAATTCTTGCGCTAAGCGGCCTAATGTTCCAACTCGTCGCTTACCTGCTGGAAACCCCGGTCACCGTGCTGCATCCCTAAGTTCCTCCAGGAGTGGAACTTTCCTTTGTTTCATGCATTCTTGCGAGTTGTTTCACCAGGAGGGATCACTATGGAAAACGCAGGCGTGGGTTGGATTGCGGCCATCATCATCGGCGGCATTGCCGGATGGCTGGCAGAAAAGGTCATGAGCAGCAATATGGGCGTGCTCATGAATATATTGCTCGGCATCGTCGGCGCGATTGTCGCCAACTGGATCTTGGGTCTGTTGCACATCCAGCCGTTGGCGGGGTGGCTTGGTTACCTGATCACCGGCTTCATCGGTGCCTGCATTCTGATCTTCATCGGCCGCGCCATCCGCCGCTGATTGCATAACTGGCAGACATGACTAAAAGCCGGGCGCGCCTTGCGTCCGGCTTTTCTGTCCCGAAGTCCGTGTTCAGCGGCGGCTCAGCAGGCCGAAAAGATAGGCTACGCCTGCCGTTACCGCGAGCGCCATGATCGGTTCTTCGCGAACCTTGTCGCGCAGCCGTTCCGTCATCAGCGAAGCTTCGTCCGTAACCACCGACTTTGCCCCCTGCCCCAGCGCCCGCACACTGTCCGTCAATCTGGAGAGATCTTCACGGAGTGCCGTAACCTGTGCCGACAGATCGTCTGCTGCGATATCCGCCTTGACGCGCGCAGCGGTGGATTCGGCGGAAGCGGTTTTCAATTCTGCCATGGTCTGCTCCTGTTTCATGGGATGCCGCTTCAACGAAATGGCGGCCTGAAAGGTTCCGCCGGCAGCCGATCTTTTGTTCGCCATCAACGCCTTGCGGCCATGCGCAGCTTTTCGCGTGACAACCCTTCATTTCCTGTCGGCTTTGTTTTAAGGAACGTCGAATGTCTGCCCGTGCGCGGGTCAATAAATACTGCGAGGTTTGCGTTTCCATGTTCCATCTTCTGAGAAGAGCTGCACAGACCTGGGTTGCCAAGCTGCTCCTGCTTCTCCTGGTGGCCTCCTTCGGCATCTGGGGCATATCGCGCGAGCTGATATCTGGCGGCAGCAGCACCACGGTCGTGACCGTCGGCGATCAGAAGGTGGGGGTGAACGAATTCCACCTTGCCTATCAGCGTCAGGTGGCAAGCATCGGCCAGCAGTTCGGCATGCGCCTCACGCCCGAGCAGGCCCGCGCCTTCGGAGTCGAGCAACGGGTGCTGTCACAGCTCGTTGCCGGCGCTTCGCTCGACCAGCTCGCCGAAGATATGAACCTCGGCCTGTCCGAGGATCGTCTCGCCCAGCTGATTGCCGACGACCCGGCCTTCAAGGCCGTTAACGGCCAGTTCGATCGCGAGCTGTTCGTTTCGCGCCTGCGCAATGCCGGCATTCGCCAGGACGATTACATCAGGGAGCGCAGCAAGGTCGCCGTCCGCAGCCAGATCGTCGATGCCGTTTCCAACGGCTTTACCGCGCCGAAGACGCTGATCGACGCACTGAAGCTTTATGGCGATGAAAGCCGCAGCATAGACTACCTTTTGCTGACCAACGCCAATATCGAGCCGATCAAGGCGCCCGCCGACGACGTGCTGGCGAGCTGGTTCGAAGGCGTCAAGCAACGCTACCGCGCACCGGAATACCGCAAGCTCATCTATCTCAAGCTGCAGCCGGCCGATATCGCCGATGCCGCGACCGTTACCGACGACCAAATCCGCGAAGCTTTCGAGAAGGGTAAGGACAGTTATCGCACGCCGGAAAGCCGGACGATCGAACAGCTGACCTTCACCAGCAAGGATCTCGCCACCGCCGCCGAAACGGCGCTGAAGGGCGGCACCAGCTTCGACCAGCTGGTCACCGACCAGGGCAAGACGGCAAGCGACGTGCTGCTCGGCGAGTTCACCAAGGACAAGGTTCCCGACCAGGCCGTCGCCGATGCCGCTTTTGCGGTGTCGAAGGATGGCGGCACGACGCCTGTCGTCGACGGCTCGTTCGGCCCGGTCATCCTGCGCATCACCAACATCAAGCCGGAAACGGTCAAGAACTTCGACGAGGTGAAGGAAGACATCCGCAAGCAGCTGGCGCTTTCCAACGCTTCTCAGGAAGTGATCAATGTTCATGACCGTATCGAGGATATGCGCGCCGGCGGCGCGACGCTCGAGGATATCGCCGGTCAGCTGAAGCTCAAGGCGGTGACCGTCGACGCCGTCGATGCGACCGGTGCCGACAAGGACGGCAAAGAGGTCAAGGATCTTCCTGCCAAGCAGCAGCTGCTCGGCGAAGCCTTCAAGACCGACGTCGGCGTCGATGCCTCGCCACTTCCGATCGGCAATGACGGCTATGTCTGGTTCAACGTCCGCGAAATCACGCCGGACCGGGACCGCCCGATTGCCGAGGTGCGCGAGAAAGCCGTCGAGGACTGGACAGCAGAGCAGCAGAAGGCCGAACTCGCCAAGAAGGCCGATGAATTGAAGGCCCAGGCGCAAAAGGGCACCGCCCTTGCGGACATTGCAGCGCCGCTCGGCATTGCCGTCGAAAGCAAGAGCGGTATCACACGCTCCACCGATGATCCGGTTCTCGGACGCGCCGCTGTCAAGGCCGCTTTCTCCGGCCCTGTCGATACGATTGCGAGCGCGGTCGGCGCCGATCCCTCGACGCAGATCCTGATGAAGGTCACCGAGGTCAACAGCCAGCCGACCGGCGACGTGCTGAACAACCGCGACGCCCAGCTCACCGCCATGGCCAATGCCGCCGGCGATGATATTCTCGACCAGATGGTCAACCTGCTGCAGACACAGTATGGGGCTTCGATCAACCAGACGCTCGCCGAACAGGCGGCGGTCCGCTAGGAGGTTTTATGACCGATCTGAAGCCGTTCCTGGCCAAGGCCGCAAGCCGCGAGCCGCTGACGCGTGACGAGGCCCGTGCCGCCTTCGAGATCCTGATGTCGGGCCAGGCGACGCCCTCGCAGATCGGCGGCTTCCTGATGGCGCTGCGCGTGCGTGGCGAAACCGTCGACGAGATCGTCGGCGCCGTCAACACCATGCGATCGAAAATGCTGACCGTCGAAGCGCCGGCCGATGCCATCGACATCGTCGGCACCGGCGGCGATGCCAGCGGCACCTATAATATCTCGACGCTGGCTGCACTGATCGTCGCCGGTGCCGGTGTGCCCGTCGCCAAGCACGGCAACCGGGCACTGAGCTCGAAATCGGGCGCAGCAGACAATCTGGCAGCTCTCGGCGTCAACATCGATGTTGGTCCCGAGATCATCACGCGCTGCATCGCGGATGCCGGGGTCGGCTTCATGTTCGCCCAGCTGCATCATTCCGCCATGCGCCACGTCGGCCCCTCGCGCGTCGAACTTGGCACGCGCACCATCTTCAACCTGCTCGGGCCGCTTTCCAACCCAGCCGGCGTCCGCCGCCAGCTGCTTGGCGTCTTCTCGCCGCAATGGCTGGTGCCGCTTGCGGAAGTCATGCGCGATCTCGGTTCCGAATGCGTCTGGGTGGTGCATGGCGATGGCCTCGACGAAATCACCACGACCGGCGTCACCAAGGTGGCGGCGCTCGAAGGCGGCAAGATCCGTACCTTCGAGCTGTCGCCCGCCGATTTCGGCGTCAGCCCCTGCATGCTCGCCGATATCAAGGGCGGTGATGGCGTCGCCAATGCCGCAGCGCTTCGCGAAGTGCTCGGCGGCGCCAGGAATGCCTATCGCGATGTCTCGCTCGCCAATGCCGCCGCTTCGCTCGTCATCGCGGGCAAAGCCGAGACGATCCGCGACGGCATGGCGCTGGCCGCCCATTCGCTTGATAGCGGAGCCACGGCGCTGGCCCTCGACAAACTCATCGCCGTTTCCAACGATATCGATTAGGATTGGCCGATGACCGATATCCTGAAGAAGATCGAACTCTATAAGCGCGAGGAAATCGCCGCCGCCAAAGCCGCGGTGTCGCTCGCCGATTTGAAGGCGATGCAGGCCGATCAGTCAGCGCCTCGCGGATTTCATCGGGCGCTCCTTGCCAAGCGTGAGGCTGGCCAGTTCGGTCTCATTGCCGAGATCAAGAAGGCAAGCCCATCCAAGGGCCTAATCCGCCCGGACTTCGATCCGCCGGCGCTGGCCAAAGCCTATGAAGCCGGCGGCGCCGCCTGCCTTTCCGTGCTGACCGACATGCCGAGCTTTCAGGGCGCACCGGAATTTTTGACGGCGGCCCGTGCTGCCTGCGCGCTGCCCGCCCTGCGCAAGGATTTCATGTTCGAGACCTATCAGGTCCACGAGGCACGCTCCTGGGGTGCCGATTGCATTCTGCTGATCATGGCGTCGCTGAGCGATGACGATGCAGAGCGCCTGCAGGACGAAGCTTTTTCGCTCGGCATGGACGTGCTGGTCGAGGTTCACGACGCGCCGGAAATGGAGCGGGCGCTGAAGCTCTCTTCGCCGCTTATCGGCATCAACAACCGCAACCTGCGGACCTTCGAAGTCAGCCTGACGGCCAGCGAGACGCTTGCCTCCATGGTCCCCGGTGATCGGCTCCTCGTCGGAGAAAGCGGCATCTTCACCCATGCCGATTGCCAGCGCCTGCAGGCCGTCGACATCAATACCTTCCTTGTCGGCGAGAGCCTGATGCGCAAGGACGACGTGGCGGCCGCCACCCGGGCGCTACTCTTCGGCGAAGCCGCCATCGCGGCCGAATGATATGAGCGGCGTGAAGCCCGGCCTCACCCATATCGATCCCTCCGGCGAGGCGCATATGGTCGATGTCTCCGACAAGGCCGAGACGGTGCGCATCGCCACCGCCGAGGGTCATGTGAAGATGGCGCCGGAAACTCTTGCGCTCATCCGTCAGGGCAATGCCAAGAAGGGTGATGTCATCGGCACGGCGCGCCTTGCAGGCATCATGGCGGCAAAACGCACCGCCGATCTCATCCCGCTCTGCCATCCGCTGATGCTGACCAAGGTCACGGTCGAAATCGAGGAAGATGCCGCCCTGCCCGGCCTGCGCGTCACCGCCACCGCCAAGCTGACCGGCAAGACCGGTGTTGAGATGGAGGCGCTGACCGCCGTCTCGGTCGCTTGTCTGACGATCTATGACATGGCCAAGGCCGCCGACAAGGCGATGGAGATCGGCGCCATCAGGCTGCTCGAAAAGTCCGGCGGCAAATCAGGCGATTTCCGTCATCCGGAGGCAAGATGAACCTTCTGCCGGTCGCCGACGCTTTGGACCGCCTGCTCACCCGCGCCAAGCCCGTCGCCGCGTCCGAGACGTTGCCGCTTTCCGAGGCTGAGGGCCGCGTGCTGGCCGTTGATCTCACGGCGCGCCTGACCCAGCCGCCCTTCAATGCCTCGGCCATGGATGGCTACGCATTGCGCAGGGCGGACGCATCGGAGCAAGGCGCTGTGTTGAAAGTCATCGGCACGTCGTCCGCCGGCCACGGCTTCGGGGGAAGCTTGGGCAAGGGAGAGGCCGTGCGTATCTTCACCGGCGCGCCTGTTCCGCCAGGCGCCGACAGCGTCCTGCTGCAGGAGGATGCGGAGAAGATCGACGGCGGCATCAGAACCAGGTTCCCGGTGCGGCTAGGCCAGCATGTGCGCCCCCGCGGTCAGGATTTCGCCGAAGGCGAAGCGGTGCTGCCTGCCGGCACCGTGCTCGATTTCTCCCGGCTGGCGGTCGCGGCCGGCATGAACCGGCCCGATGTCGAGGTTCTCAAGCGCCCGCTGATTGCCATCCTGGCAACCGGCGACGAATTGCTGCCGCCCGGAAGCACGCCCGGACCTTCGCAGATCATCGCCTCCAATACCTTCGGTATCGCAGCCCTGGCCCGCAATGCCGGCGCCGATGTGCTCGATCTCGGCATCGTGCCCGACGACAAGGCAAAAATCACCGCAGCGGTCGATAAGGCCCGGGATGCCAAGGCCGATGTCATCGTCACGCTCGGCGGCGCGTCGGTCGGCGATCATGATCTGGTGCAGGCCACACTGATCGAAGCCGGGATGCAGCTCGATTTCTGGCGCATAGCCATGCGCCCCGGCAAACCGCTGATGGTCGGCAGCTTCGGCGAAACCCATGTGCTCGGCCTGCCCGGCAATCCGGTTTCAAGCCTCGTCTGTTCGCTGCTGTTCCTCGAGCCACTGATTCGCAAGCTCGCCTCCCTGCCGCCGGTACGGCGTGAGACGACGGTGGAGGCTGCCGTCACACTGCGCGCCAATGATCACCGGCAGGACTATATCAGAGCGAAACTTACGAAGTCCGCGGCCGGAAACTGGCTAGCCGAACCGTTCGGCAAGCAGGATTCCTCGATGATGAAGGTGTTCGCGCAAGCCGACTGTCTCATTATCCGTCCGCCGCACGCGCCGGAACTGCCGGCCGGAGCACACTGCCCTGTCATGCTGCTGCGGCCGGATCTTCTCGTATAGTCTCGCCTCTTCCCGATCAGGAGAGCGAAAAAACGCCCGCTTGCACCGGGCTACTGCTGGCAGTCGCGCCGAAGTCCGCAACCGCCTGTGTCGAGATTCGCCTGAGTTCTCGATCCGGCAAATAGGCTCGCTCGGGATCGCCGACCAGCACCTCTATGCCGCTTGCCCGGCAAAGCCGCAAAAAGGCCAATACACGCAGGGCAAGCGAGGGATCGTAGAAAAGATCGCCGACCGCGATCAGATCAGTCGCTTCCGGTGGCGGCGCATCGAGGATATCGGCGGCGACCGCCGAGATGGTCACGCCGTTGATGGCTGCGTTGAGACCGATTGCTGCAATGGCATTGGCATCGACATCGACCGCCATCACCATCGCTGCTCCAGCCTTCGCCGCCGCGATGGCCACCAGCCCGGAGCCGGCGCCGAGATCGAGGACGCGGCGGCCGGCGACCTTTTCCGGGCAGTCGAGCAGATGGCGGGCAAGCACGACGCCGCCGGCCCAGGGATAGGCCCAGTACGGCGGCGTATCGGCCTCTCCGCGGTCGGCGAGCCGCCAGAGGCCGCTCGCAGGCCCGGCCGAGTGGAGCAGGATCTCGGGGATAGACGGGACCGCCGCTATCGGCAGATTGGCCTTGATGAAGGCGGCCGGATCGACACGAAATATGCCGGAGTGTTTCATCGTCATCTGATCCTGCTGGTCAACAATCCTGCGCGATAGAAATCAGCCCGGCTTTTTCTTCGAGAATTTGCCTTTCGCTCCGCCTTTGCCTTCATATTTGCCGCCCTCGAATTTGGGCTTGTCATATCTAGGCTTGTCGGATTTCGCGCCATCGTAGCCGGGCTTGCCGGCCTTTTTGTTCCAAGGCTTGGCGTCGCGCCGTTCCCCACCGCCATTCTCGGCTGCGGCATAACCGGCGCCCGAACCCTTGCCGAACTTTTTCTTCGGCCGTTCGTCACGGAACGCCTCGCCAGGCCGTTCGTCACGGGCCTTGTCGGCATAAGGTTTCGGCGACGACGCGCGGCTGAAATCCGGCGTGCCGGCAAGCCTCGTCACGCGGATACCGCGTTCGAGCGCCTTGTTCGGTCCGATGGCGTTCAGGAAGCTCTCGGCGCTCGCTGCCGCAATCTCCACATAGGTTTCCTCGGGCTGCATCTTGATCGCGCCGATCTCGCGCTTCGTGACGTTGCCGTTGCGGCAGAGCATCGGGATCAGCCAGCGCGGCTCGGCGT
Source organism: Rhizobium sp. BK049 (assembly GCF_014193135.1). Lineage (NCBI taxonomy): Bacteria > Pseudomonadati > Pseudomonadota > Alphaproteobacteria > Hyphomicrobiales > Rhizobiaceae > Rhizobium > Rhizobium sp. BK049. The sequence continues at coordinate 241,871 of NZ_JACHYV010000006.1, read as the reverse complement.
TCTGCTTGCGCCCGACCGAGACCGAGAACCAGACGCTCGGGCCGAAATCTTCGCGCGGTCCCTTTTGCGCCGGCTCGAAGGGGGCGGCATTGTCGCGGCGCTTACGGCTGCGATCGTCTTGAACGGTAACCTCGATCAGATCTTCCGGCGCCGAATGATTGGTGCGGTAAAGGCGCAGGAAAGCGGCGGCGAGCTTTTCGGCGCCATGGCTGGAAAGCAGTTGCTGCACCAGTCCCCGCTCTTCCTCCTGCGGCGCGTCGTGGAAGATCGGATCGGCAAGCAGCCGCTCGTCGTCGCGTTCGCTCACCTCCTCGGCCGACGGCGGCCGCGCCCAGGCCGCCGAAATGCCGGCATTCTCCAGCAGGCGTTCCGCCTTGCGCCGGGCATTCAGCGGCACGATCATGGCGCTGATGCCCTTGCGACCGGCCCGGCCGGTGCGGCCGCTGCGATGCAGCAGCGTTTCCGGATTGGTCGGCAGGTCGGCGTGGATGACGAGATCGAGGCCCGGCAGATCGATGCCGCGGGCGGCGACGTCGGTCGCGATGCAGACGCGGGCGCGCCCGTCCCGCATCGCCTGCAGCGCATGGCTGCGTTCGTTCTGCGTCAGTTCGCCGGAGAGCGCCACGACGGAGAAATTGCGGTTGTTGAAGCGCGCGGTCAGGTGATTAACGGCGGCGCGCGTCGAACAGAACACGATCGCGTTGGTCGCCTCGTAATAGCGCAACACGTTGATGATCGCGTTCTCGCGGTCGCTCGGGGCCACGACAAGCGCGCGATATTCGATATCGACATGCTGCTTTTCCTCGGCCGCGGTGCTGATGCGCACGGCGTTGCGCTGGTAGCTCTTGGCGAGCTTGGCAATGGCCGCTGGCACTGTCGCCGAAAACATCAGTGTGCGGCGCTCGTCCGGTGCCGAATCGAGAATGAATTCCAGGTCCTCGCGGAAGCCCAAGTCGAGCATCTCGTCGGCCTCGTCGAGCACGGCGGCCTTCAGCTCCGACATGTCGAGTGCGTGGCGGCGGATATGATCGCAGAGCCGGCCGGGCGTGCCGACGACGATATGGGCGCCGCGTTCGAGCGACCGGCGCTCGCTGCGGATGTCCATGCCGCCGACGCAGCTTGATATCACCGCACCGGTCATCTCATAAAGCCATTCGAGTTCGCGCTTCACCTGCAGGGCAAGCTCGCGCGTCGGCGCGATGACGAGGGCGAGCGGCGCTCCGGCGTTGCCGAAGCGTTCGCTGCCGTCGAGCAGCGTCGGCGCCAGCGCCAATCCGAAGGCGACGGTCTTGCCGGAACCGGTCTGGGCCGAGACGAGTGCGTCCGAAGCGGCAAGCGCCGGATCGAGCATCGCCTGCTGTACCGGGGTAAGTTCGGCGTAACCGCGTTTCTGCAACGCCTTGGCGATCGCCGGAACGACGCCGTTGAATTCTGTCATGAGTTCGATCTTTCGGAGCTTTCAGGCGCGAAATGCGCCATGGCCGGAGCCAGCCGGCGGGATATTTGCGCCGTTCCTAGCCGCTCCCGCAGCGATTGTCAAAGCGTGCGGCTGCGCCACAGCCAGGCATCGATATGGCTTGCCCTGCCGCGCAGTTCGGTTTCCAGCGGCCCTTCGATCCGGCCTGATTTGAGGAGCACGCTGTCCGGGCCTGCGGCGCCGACGATTTCGGCGCTGAGCGCCAGCTCGACGCCATGACGGGCGGCGACCTCCATCAGGCGGCTTCCGACGTTCACCGTATCGCCCGCCGCCGTGATCTGTTGCCTGTCGCCGGTGCCGAGCCGAGAGGCGACGATCGGCCCACAATGAGCGCCAACCTTGAAACCGATGTTCTTCCCGGCAAAGCCCCCCTGCGTCCGAAGCCAGGCGCGGGTGCGCTCGCAGAGCCTGACCGCGCAGGCGATGGCCCGGGCGGCATCGTCGTCGGCGACTTCCGGCAGGCCAAACAGGATCATCGCCCCGTCGCCCATGAAGCTGGTGATGGCTCCGCCTTGGGCCCGTGCCTCCTCATCGATGATTTCGAAGAAACCGCTCAGCATTTCGCTCACCCTGACCGGCCCGAGGGTTTCGCTGAGGCCGGTGAAGCCCGAGAGATCGATGAAGACGACGGCGGCGTTCTGGCGCACCGGGGCGGCGAGGAAGTTCGGATGGCGCGCCAGCCATTCTCCAAGACCGGGCGCCTCGATGCGCTGCAGCAGCGCGCTCTGCTCGGCGAAATGGCGGGCGCGGCCGCGGTCGAGCCAGAGCTCGGCTGCGCCGAAGATCAGCACTGGCGGCAACGCTGCGGCGATCGGCAGGGCGGCACTCAGCCAATAGCCATGCGCAAACGCCGCCAGATTGAGCATTGCCCAGACGACCAGCACCAGCACTATGATTGCATAGCCCGCAGCACTTCGCCGCCAGGCGGTCAGCGAAATCAGCATGATCGCCAGCCCGACGGCGATGGCGGCATCGATCAGCCTGATCCTGTGGTTGCGCACCATGCCGTCGCCAGTGACGAGATGGGTGATGGCGGTCGACATCACCTCGACGCCCGGCATCACGGGATCGAAGGGCGTCGGGAAGACGTCGCCGCCACCGGTGACGGTCGAGCCGATGACGACGATGCGGCCGGTGACCGCGTCCGCCGCAAGCTTGCCGTCAAGCGCATCGGCGGCGCTTGACGTGGCGATGCTGCCGCGCCGGCCATAGAAGGTCACCGGCAGGCGCTGGCCGATATCCGTGGGAATGCGCAATGCTCCGAGCATGATCGCATCGCGTTCGATGCTGGGATCGACACCGAGCGCCACCGAGGCGGCTCGCAGCGGAAAAGCCGGATCCAACCGGTCTGCGGCGCGCGAGATCAGTGGAATGAAACGAGGCGTGCCGGTCTGGTCGGTGGCGACATTGACGACACCGACCGCGGCCGCGCTGGCAAAGCGCGGAAGCGGCAAGAGAAGCTGATCTGCTTCAGGGATGGCGGCAAGCGGATCGTCTGCCAAGTCCGTAACCCGCTGCCGGCTCTGCGCAAAGGTGGCCGCCGCCGCAATCACGCTCGGTCCCTCTCCAAGGGCAGCGGTCAGTGCTGCATCGCCCTCCTCCGGTCCCGGATCGACGAGGAGGATGTCGAGAGCCAGTGCCTTCGGCTTCAAAGCGTTGATTGCATTGACCAGACGCGCCAGTGTCGCCCGGTCGAGCGGATAGCCGTGGGCCGCCGCCGTACGGTCGTCGATTGCGACGATCGAGACGACGGGAGGCGGCGCCTTCGCTCCGACGACGATGCTGCGAATGTCGGCGAGCGAGGCCTCCATCCGGTCGAGAAAGCCTATCCCGCCATTGAGATTGAGATAGCCGAGCGCCGCGCTCCAAAGACCGGCCAGCAGCAGCGCGATCATGGTCAGCAGGCGATGACTCATGGCATTTATTGGCCGAGGCGGGCAAGAAGGGCGGCGACACGGGGCGCGGGCCAGCGGCGCACGACCAGCGGTTCGGTTCCGCTGCTAACATCGACGCCCTCGCCCGGGGACAACACCACTGGCTCGCCGGCAGGCCGGCGGACGGCCACGCTGCCTCTGACGACAAGGACCGAGGTCTTGCCGCCCGCGACGTCGACAGCCCATTGCGTGCCGCGCACGGCAGCGATCGCCTGCGGTGTCACCACCTGGAAACCACCCGCATGCTGGCTGCCGTCGACATCGACGAGGATCGCTTTGCGCCGTAGCGACGCCGAATCGGGACTGCCGTCGCGATTGCGGTCGGAGAGTTGGAAAGACGCGCCGGCCTCCGCCGTCACCTTGACGCCATCAGGGCAACTGAGCGTCTGGCGGGCGCCGCCATCGCGCGAGATCGCGCAGCCCGCAGATTGCGCGAGTACCGCGCCCTGCGGAATGAGGCCGGCAGCGAGCCCGGCGGCAAACAGCTTGAGAAACGTTATATTCATGGAAAGCCCCCGTGACCGGGCGGAACTGCATCTGCGAAAGCGCCCGCCAACCGTCTTCTTCCATACGAGGCATGATAGCCGAATTCGGATATTTCAATAGGCGAAAAAAGCGAACCGCGCATCCTCAAGTGCTGCTCTTCATATCGGGCGCCGGTCCGGTATAACGTGCCCGTGGCCGGATCAATTCGCCGCTTTCGATCTGCTCCATCGCATGCGCGAGCCAGCCGGTGCAGCGTGCAAGCGAAAAAATGACGATCGGCGCCTCTCTCGGCAGATCGAAGGCTGCCGCCATCGCGGCAAGCGCGAAATCGACATTGACCTTTTCCCCGACGATCTCCTCGCCCCTATCCCTGACCTCGGCGAACTCAGGTGGCAGTGAAAATTGCGAAAGCAGCGCCAACGCTCTGATATCTCCGTCCGGATAAAGCGGATGACCGAAGGCGGATAAGCGATTGCCCTGGGCAAGGGTGCGGCGGATTGCCTGCGCCGGACCGAGGGCGCAGGCTGCCTCGATCAATGCATCAACGCTCTGCCAGGCGGCGCCGTGCAGCGGTCCCGTCAGCGTCGCCAAGCCGGAAATTACGGCGGCCGATAGCGCCGCACCCGATGAGGCCGTGACTCGTGCAGCAAAGGCCGAGGCGTTGAGTTCATGATCGGCAAGCAGCACCAACGCGCGACGCAGGCATTCGCCGGCCTCCGGCCGCTGCCAGCTTGCCGCAAGTCTGAGATGCAGCGGCCGGTCCGAAGCGCCTGGTGCCAACGCATCTGCGATCGTGGCGAGAATTCCGTGCGCCTCGCGCCGGAGTGCCGCCGGCGAGCGGCCAAGCGACGGCAGGTCCGATGTCACCCGCCCGGCAAGCGCCAAGAACGCGGCCTGAAGCGATGGAGAGCCATGCGTAGTCGCGGTCGAGGAGGCAGGCGTCTCCGCTCCATTCCACAGCAATGCCGCGGTCTGCTCCAGCGTCGCCGTCTCGGCGAAACCGGCCACATCCTTCCCACGATAGAAAAGGCGTCCGCCCGTCACGGTGGAGATTGCCGAGGAAAGTACGGGATCGCCCCAGCGGATCGTCTCGGCCGCCACTATTTCGGCCTTGCGGCGGCCGGCATGGCGATCTGCAAGCCGCCGGACGTCGGCAGCGTGATAGAGGCTGCGGCGCGGATCGGCGGGATCGGGCTTGGCGCGGATGCGCCCTCGGCTGACATTGGCGTAGAGCGTCTGCGGTTTGGTCTTCAGCGCCTGCAGCGCCTCGTGGGTGGTCAACCACGGCATCACAGCCTCACATTGATCAATTGGGTCAAGATTGACGTCAATAAGACTAGGTCGGATCATTCGAGCCGTAAAGGAGAACCCACATGAAAAACGGCTTGGAAGATGTTATTGCCGCCGAAACGCAGCTGTCGGATGTCGATGGCGAAGCGGGTCGACTGATCATCCGCGGCGTATCGCTGGATCATCTGGTCGCAGGCGGCACCTATGAGCGCGTCGCTGCACTGCTGCTCGACGGGTTGATGGAGCGAAGCTTCGATGAGGCGCTCTTACGCGACTGGCTGGCACAGGCACGAACGAAGGTTTTCGCCCATATCAAAGCCGCCGACGCCGCCTTGATCGCCTTGCCGCCGGTCGATGCGATGCGGGCACTGTTAGCCCGGCTGTCCGATGGCGAGGATTTCGACATCGCGCTCAGCCTTCTGGCAGCGCCGGCGGTCTTCCTGCCGGCGGTTCTCAGGCTGCAGCGCGGGCAGAAACCGATTGCGCCCGACGCCTCGCTGCCACAAGCGGCCGATATCCTGCGCATGCTGATCGGACGATTGCCGACCAGGGAGCAGACGGCGGCACTCGACGCCTATCTCGTGACGATATCAGATCATGGGCTCAACGCCTCGACCTTCGCATCGCGGGTCATCGCCTCGACGCAGTCTGGCCTCACCTCTTCGGTTCTGGCGGCGTTGAGCGCGCTGAAGGGGCCGCTGCATGGCGGCGCGCCCGGTCCCGTCCTCGATATGCTGGATGCGGTGGGAACGCCGGATAATGCCGGCACATGGCTCGCCGATGCACTCGATCGCGGCGAAAGACTGATGGGCTTCGGCCACCGCATCTACCGCGTCCGCGATCCCCGCGCCGATGCGCTGAAAGGCGCGCTGACGCCTTTGATCTCGTCAGGCCAGGTCGACAGCGCCCGCGTCGAACTCGCCGAGGCGGTGGAAGCCGCCGCATTGGCGATCCTGAAAGCGCGCAAGCCCAACCGGCGGCTCGAGGTCAATGTCGAATTCTATACCGCGCTGCTGCTCGAAGCGCTGGGCTTCCCGCGCCAGGCCTTCACCGGCGTCTTTGCGATCGGCCGCACTGTGGGGTGGCTGGCGCATGCTCGCGAACAGGCGCTCGACGGCCGGCTGATCCGCCCGCGTTCGGTCTATATCGGGCCGCTGCCGACCGCTGCCTGAAAATAGAATGGCTGATTGACGAGATCGCGCGATAGCCGCGCGATCTGGCGCCGCAGTCATCAGACGAGACGGCTCTGCTCGGTTGCTGCTTCGATGAAGCTTGCAAACAGCGGATGCGGATCGAGCGGCCGGCTCTTCAGTTCGGGATGGTATTGCACGCCGATGAACCAGGGATGATCGGGATATTCGATCGTCTCCGGCAGCACGCCATCCGGCGACATGCCGGAGAAGACGAGGCCGCAGCTCTCGAGCCGGTCCTTGTAGTCGATATTGACCTCGTACCGGTGGCGATGACGCTCGGAAATATCCGTCGAGCCGTAGATCTCCGAGATCTTCGTGCCCTTCTTCAGCGCCGCCTTGTAGGCGCCGAGGCGCATGGTGCCGCCGAGATCGCCGGCCGCCGTGCGCTTCTGCAGCTCGTTGCCCTTGACCCACTCTGTCATCAGGCCGACCACCGGCTCCTTCGTCGGGCCGAACTCGGTCGACGACGCGTCCGGCACATCAGCGAGATTGCGCGCCGCCTCGATGACGGCCATCTGCATGCCGAAGCAGATGCCGAAATAAGGCACCTTGCGCTCGCGGGCGAAGCGCGCCGCATGGATCTTGCCCTCGGAGCCGCGTTCGCCGAAGCCACCGGGCACGAGGATGCCGTGCACCTTTTCGAGATAAGGTGCGGGATCTTCCTTTTCGAAGACCTCCGACTCGATCCATTCGAGCTTGACCTTGACCCGATTGGCGATGCCGCCGTGATGCAGCGCCTCGATCAGCGACTTATAGGCATCCTTCAGACCGGTATATTTGCCGACGATCGCGATCGTCACCTCGCCTTCCGGCGTACGGATGCGGTTGCAGACCTCTTCCCACTGGTCGAGGCGCGGCTTCGGCGCCGGCTCGATGCCGAAAGCCGCGAGCACTTCGTCGTCGAGGCCTTCCTTGTGGTAGGCCATCGGCACGTCGTAGATGTTGCCCACATCGAGCGCCTGGATGACGGCAGAGGGACGCACGTTGCAGAACAGCGAGAGCTTGCGGCGCTCGGCTTCCGGAATTTCGCGGTCGGCGCGCACCAGCAGGATATCGGGGTGAATGCCAAGCGCCTGCAGTTCCTTCACCGAATGCTGGGTCGGCTTGGTCTTGAGCTCGCCGGCGGCCGGAATGTAAGGCATCAGCGTCAGATGCACGTAGACGGCGGTGCCGCGCGGCAGGTCGTTGCCGAGCTGGCGGATTGCCTCCATGAAGGGCATCGCCTCGATGTCGCCGACCGTGCCGCCGATCTCGCAGATGACGAAGTCGTAATCCTTATTGCCCTCGGTGACGAAATCCTTGATCTCGTTGGTGACGTGCGGAATGACCTGCACCGTCGCGCCGAGATAGTCGCCGCGCCGTTCCTTGTCGATGATGTTCTTGTAGATGCGGCCGGTGGTGATGTTGTCCGTCTTGGTCGCCGAACGGCCCGTGAAGCGCTCGTAGTGGCCAAGATCGAGATCGGTTTCCGCGCCGTCGTCGGTGACGAAGACCTCGCCGTGCTGGGTCGGGCTCATCGTGCCCGGGTCCACGTTCAGATAGGGGTCGAGCTTGCGAAGCCGTACCCGATATCCACGGGCCTGCAGCAACGCTCCGAGAGCCGCGGCCGCAATTCCTTTTCCGAGAGAGGAAACCACGCCGCCAGTGATGAATACGTATCGCGCCATGGGATTCACCGGATACCTTTTCAAAAACGATTCCACCAGCCCAAAAATTCTTTTCCAGAATTTTCGGAGCCTGACCGGGAATCTGCACAAAAGAAAACCGGCAGACCCGAGGGCCTGCCGGCGGTTTATGTCGAAGCCCGGTTTACTGTCCCGTCGGGACGCCGGAGGGCTGAGCCGGTGCCGGCGTGGCCGGGGCTGCGGGCGTTGCCGGCGCAGTCGTCGATGGGGCAGTTGCTGCCGGAGCAGTCGTCGAAGGCGCGGTGGCTGCCGGAGCCTCTGCTGCGGGAGCTTGCGCGGCCGGAGCCTGTTGTGCGGGCGCAGCCGCACCGCTGCTCGGAACGCCGTTGCCGGCCGGCTGGTTCGCCGGGGGCTGTGTGCCGCCGCCGAGCGAATCGAGAATGCCGTTGCCCTGGCCGCTCGTCGCGGGGATGCGGTTGAGGATGTCGCTCGGACGGCCCTCGTAGCGCGTCAATATGCCGAGACCGAGCGAGGTGAGGAAGAACAGGGTCGCCAGGATCGCGGTTGTGCGGGTCAGCGCATTGGCCGTGCCGCGGGCCGACATGAAGCCCGAACCGCCGCCGATGCCGAGGCCGCCGCCTTCCGAGCGCTGGATGAGCACGACGCCGACGAGGGCGAGCACGATCATGAGATGGATGACAATCAATACTGTCTGCATGGGTCCAGTCCTGCCCGCCTGGAGACGGACATAAGTAAGAATTCTGGCGGCTCTTTACATGAGGCTCTCGCCTATTCCAAGCCCTTCTGCCGGAATAAACCGAGCTATGAACAACGCGTCAGGCGAGCAGCGCCTCATAAGCCCGGTAGATGGCGAGGAAGTCGGCGGCTTTCAAGCTCGCTCCACCGATCAGCGCGCCGTCGACGTTGGCGATGCCCAGCAGTTCTCCGGCATTGGCGGGTTTAACCGAGCCGCCATAGAGAAGCCGCATCTTGCGGCCTTCATCGCCGAAGCGAGAGACGAGCTCCGCACGCATGAAGGCATGCGCCTTTTCGACATCGCCTGATGTCGGCGTGACCCCGGTGCCGATCGCCCAGATCGGCTCGTACGCGATGACTGTGTTCTCGGCGGTTGCGGCATCGGGAACCGAGGCGGAAAGCTGGCGCTTGATGACGTCGAGCTCCTGCCCGGCCCGGCGCTCGGCCGCCGTCTCGCCGATGCAGATGATCGCTGTGAGCGCGGCGGCGAAAGCCGCTTCCGCCTTGGCGCGCACCAGATGGTCCGTCTCTGCATGGTCGGTGCGACGTTCGGAATGGCCGACGATCACGTAGGTGCCGAAGCTATCGGCGATCATCTCGGCCGAGATGTCGCCGGTATGCGCGCCCGACGGCTTCTGGTGGCAGTCCTGCGCGCCGATCGCAAGCGGGCTGTCGGTGCAGAGCGCGGTTGCCACGTAGAGCAGCGTCGTCGGCGGGCAGATCAGCGCCTCGACCTTGTCGGCGAGCGGCGGGCGAACGCCCTCGGCGATCGCCTTGATCTGATCGAGCGAGGCACGCGTGCCGTTCATTTTCCAGTTTCCCGCCACCAGCGGGCGCACGTCAGGTGTCATGCCGGCCTTCCACAAACTTCATATCCCCGGCCGCATTATCAAAAGCTTGCGGCAAAGAAAAGCATCATGCCCCTGACGTAACGGGAATCTCCGCGATCTCGAGCATATTTCTGCCGGAAAACGCCCGTTAAGCCGCAAGGATCCAGTTCAAGACCCTGCGCCAGTCGATCATCCGGATCGGCGTTCCGTGATTGCCGGTCTGAAACAGCGTGAAGTGCGTCGGATATTTCGCCTTTCGCAGGCTCTCGAACAGCGCCTGCTGGTCGGCGGCGGCATAGACCGGGTCGCGGCTGCCATGCGCGAACCAGAGCGGTAGTTTCGCCTTGTAAAACGCGCTCCTGGTGAAATCGGGATCGGTGACACCGCTCATGACGAGCATGCCCTTCAGCCGCTTGACGCTGTCGCCGTCACGCGCAATGCCCCAGCAAATCTGGCTGCCCATCGAGGCGCAGGAAAGGACGATGGGCCGGCCCGGTGATTGCGCGCTGGCATAACGGATCAGGCCTTCGATCGCGGCAACGCCGTTGCTGTCGAAACTCCTGACTGTCGGCGAATAATAGACGCCGCCATTACCGGCGACGAGGTTCTTCAGCCGGTTGAAATTGCCGCCGAAGCTGTAATCATTGGCCCCGAGCCGGCGGTCGCCATCGCGTCCGTGGATGAAAATCACCGTGAAGGCAGCATTCTGGGCTGGTCCCACCCTGGTGACATCGAGCCTGACGCCGTCGAGTGAGAGGGTTTCGTCCGCCTGGGCCTTGCGGATGGCGAGAGACACATATTTCTGCTGCGCCCGCTTCTCCGGGATCTGGTCGCGGTCGTTGATATCGCGCATCTCGTCGTAATCGATAACCTCGGAGGCGCCGTCGTCGGCGCTCTGCAGCACTGCCTGCTTCGAGAACAGTTCGTCCTTGAAGGGTGCCAGCGCATCAGCTGCCCGCGCCGGCCCGCCGGAAGTCAGCAGCGCGGCGGCCAGCAAAAAGGCCGCAATTGTGGTGATAACGGTGCAATCACTTGTGGACATTCGCATGCGGATGGTTTCCTGAAGCCTGCCGCCGCTTGCCATTCCGCGCCCGGCAACGCAAATCAATTTGGGAAAGCCGCCAAACCGGCGGTGTCGCGTATAGCGGTGCTTTCTGGCAGAATCTGCCTGATTCGCAAACGTGAGATGAAATGCGGTGATTTTGGGTCGGCGGCGGATGCCCACCCAAGACAGGATGAAGATCTGAACGGCTCCATGGACGACAGCAACGACCTTTTTTCCGGACTGCCCCTTTCTGAAAAGCGCGAGGAGGCGCAGAAGCCTGCCGGCGTGGCCGATCGTGCGCCTGTGGCTGCGTCGCCCGCCTCTCCTCGCCCTGCCCCTGCGGCCTCGAACGCGGATGACTATGGCGCCTCGTCGATCCGCGTTCTCGAGGGCCTCGAGCCGGTGCGCATGCGCCCGGGCATGTATATCGGCGGCACCGACGAAAAGGCGCTGCATCACCTCTTCGCCGAAGTCATCGACAATGCGATGGACGAAGCGGTCGCCGGACACGCCAATTTCATCGAAGTGCATCTCGATTTGCAGGGTTATCTGACCGTCACCGACAACGGCCGCGGTATTCCGGTCGAGAACCATCCGCAGGTCCCGGGCAAGTCGACGCTCGAAGTCATCATGACCAAACTGCATGCCGGCGGCAAATTCGACGGCAAGGCCTACGAGACCTCGGGCGGCCTGCACGGCGTCGGAGTCTCGGTCGTCAATGCCCTCTCCGACTTCCTCGAAGTCGAGGTAGCGCGAAACCGCAAGCTCTACCGCCAGCGCTTTTCCCGCGGCCTGCCGCAAGGCGGGCTCGAAGAACTGGGCGACGTCCACAATCGACGCGGCACGCGCGTGCGCTTCCATCCCGACCCCCAGATCTTTGGGGAGCACATGAAGTTCGAAGCCGCCCGCGTCTTTCGCATGGCGCGCTCCAAGGCCTACCTCTTCGGCGGCGTCGAGATCCGCTGGAGCTGCGAGCCTGGCGTACTGCCCGAAGGGTCGGAGGTGCCCGACAAGGCGACATTCCATTTCCCCGGCGGTCTCAAGGACTATCTCCAGGCGACGATGGGAAAGGAATTCACCGTCACCCGCGAAATCTTCGCCGGCAAGACCGAGAAGGCCAGCGGCCACGGTTCGATGGAATGGGCGATCACCTGGTATGGAGGCGATCCGCAGGTGCATTCCTACTGCAACACCATCCCGACCCCCGAAGGCGGCACGCATGAGGCAGGCCTGCGCATCGCACTGACCAAGGGCCTGAAGGCCTATGCCGAGCTGACGCAGAACAAGCGCGCGGCCCAGATCACCACCGACGACGTGATGATCTCGGCCGTCGGCATGCTGTCGGTCTTCATCCGCGAGCCGGAATTCGTCGGCCAGACCAAGGACAAGCTTGCGACGGTCGAGGCCCAGCGCATCGTCGAGAACGCGCTGCGCGATCCCTTCGACCACTATCTTGCCGACAATCCGAACGAGGCGGCCAAGCTGCTCGACTGGGTGATCGAGCGCGCCGAGGAGCGCCTGCGCCGGCGCAAGGAAAAGGAAGTCAACCGCAAGACGGCGGTGCGCAAGCTGCGCCTGCCCGGCAAGCTCGCCGATTGCTCTCAGAATACCGCAGAGGGCGCCGAACTCTTCATCGTCGAGGGCGATTCGGCGGGCGGTTCGGCCAAGCAGGCGCGCAACCGCGCCAATCAGGCGATCCTTCCGCTGCGCGGCAAGATCCTCAACGTCGCCAGCGCCGGCCGCGAGAAGTTCGGCGCCAACCAGCAGCTCGCCGATCTTATCCAGGCGCTCGGCTGCGGCACGCGCTCGAAATACCGTCAGGAAGATCTGCGCTACGAGCGCATCATCGTCATGACCGATGCCGATGTCGACGGCGCTCACATTGCCTCGCTGCTCATCACTTTCTTTTATCAGGAAATGCCGGAATTGGTGCGTGGCGGTCATCTCTTCCTCGCCGTGCCGCCGCTCTACAAGATCACGCAAGGAGCGAAATCCGCCTATGCGCGCGACGATAATCATCGCGCCGAGCTGATGCAGACGGAATTCAAGGGCAAGGCCAAAGTGGAGATCAGCCGTTTCAAAGGTCTCGGCGAAATGATGCCCGCCCAGCTCAAGGAAACCACCATGGACCCGGCCAAGCGCACCCTGCTCCGGGTGCTGATCGACGAGGTGGATTTCGAAGGCACCCGCAGCGCCGTCGACGATCTGATGGGCACCAAGCCGGAAGCCCGCTTCCGCTTCATCCAGGAGCGCGCGGCCTTCGCCGAAAACCTCGATATTTAAACACGTGTAAGGCGCGCCGAGCGATCTGACTGATACGCCCGGCGCGCCGCATTTTAGCATCAGCGATTTCACGGAACTGACGAAGAACCGTAACAACTCCGTCAAAGAACCGGCGCATGAAGCGGACGGCGCGCGACCTTTCCAGGAAATGGTGGGTGCGTCGGTTCGAATCGTTTTCAACCTTGCCGGATCTTGCCATGACGAAGCGATTTGCCGCGACTGCCGTTTTCGTTCTCCTGTCCAGCACCGCAACGGTCGGCGCCACCTACGAAGTGCCTGCCCCGCGAGAGCCAGGTTCTCGATCTGACGCCAATCGGTCTCGTCCCGTACAACATCGGGGCGATGTCGCTCGGCAAGGCCCGGGACGGTACCGACGTTCTCATCCTCAGCTCCGAGAATAATTTCTCGACAAGCCAGAAGTCGCAATTCTACGCCTTCAAGGTTCTCCGCCGGTCGCAACAGTAAGATACGCTTTCGAATGGTCGAACTGCGACGCTTTGTATGGGCTTTCACCGTGGGCACCTTGAAACCGCCGGGTTCATGGCCCATAACCAGAGTACAACAATAAGAAGAGGCGCGCGTGGGTGTGTTCGACCGTCAGAAAACCAATCATGAGCCGCGATGGCTGGGGCCATCGGCGCCGACGCGCACGCCGCTGATTCCCTCCATCTCTGCGGCGCGCTGGCTGCTAGTGCTGGTCGTCGCCGCTGGAGTCTATTTCTTCTATGGTTTTCTCGTGCCGGTGCTTGCTGCCCTGGTCATCGGCTTTGCCAGCTGGCCGCTCTATCGCAAGCTGCTTGCCCGCGTTGGCGGGAATACGACGGTCGCCGCCACCATCGCCATCCTCATGATCCTTACCTTCCTGGTCATCCCGATCGGGCTCGCGGTCACCTATACGACGGGCGAAGTGCGCACCTGGCTCGCGTGGGCGATCCACGCCAACCGCGCCGGCGCCTCGACACCGGATTGGATCGTCGCCTTGCCGTTTGCCGGCCCCTATCTCGATGATCTCTGGACCAAATATGTCGGCAGTCCCGGCGCGCTCGGCGAACTCATTCAGGCGATCAGCGGCGCTCATATCGGCAACATCTATCGCGCCGTGCTGGCAGCTGGCGGCGGCGCTTTCCATCTTCTCCTGACGCTGCTCTTCATGCTGATCGCGCTGTTCTTCGTCTATCGCGACGGCTTCTCCTTCTCCAAGCAGATCGACATGCTGGGCGAGCGCATCCTGCCGAACCGTTGGGAACGCATTTCCCGCGTCGTCCCGGCAACGATCAGCTCCACCGTCATGGGCATGACGCTGATTGCGATCGGCGAAGGCATTGTGCTCGGTGTGGCTTATTGGATCGCCGGCGTGCCGTCGCCGGTAACGCTCGGCGTGCTCACGGGGGTGATGGCGCTGATACCAGGCGGTGCGCCGCTCTCCTTCACGCTCGTCTCCATCTATCTCCTGGCGAGCGGCTCGCATGTCGCTGGCATCGGCCTCTTCGTCTGGGGCACTGTCGAGCTCTTCATCGTCGACAAGACGCTGCGACCGAAGCTCGTCGGCGGGCCGATCAAGCTGCCCTTCCTACCGACCTTTTTCGGCCTTATCGGCGGCGTCAAGACGATGGGTTTTCTAGGCCTCTTCATCGGTCCGGTGCTGATGGCGCTGATCGTCGCCATCTGGCGCGAATGGATCCACGAGGCCCGCAACGCCGAGAGCAGCGAAAGGGTGCCGCAGATCGTCATCGACGAACAGGCGCCGCCGGCGAAACCGATCCCGCGCGTCGCCGAAGGCTGAACCTGCCTTCGCAGGCTGCTATCCCAGCCGCTTTTCCATGAACAGACTGAGCGGATCCGGAAGATAGGTGCCGAAAGCCTCGATCTCCTGGTATCCGTATTTACGGTAGAGGGCGATCGCCTCCGGCTGGTGGATGCCGGTTTCGAGCCGGATCGCCGTCAGCCGCTTTTCCCCCGCGATCGCCTCCAGCGCATTCATCAATCCGCTCGCGATCTTCAATCCCCTCGCCTGCGGGTCAACGAACATGCGCTTGATCTCCGCCGTGCCGTCGCCGGCCTCGACCAGCGCGCAGCATCCGACGATTGCCCCCTCATTGCGGGCGACGAAGAAGCTTACCGAAGGTTTCTCCAGCAAGGAGAGGTCGACCATGTGGTTGCTCTCCGCGGGATAGAGCGACGCTGCATAGGCGTCGGAAAGATCGAGAAGGCGGATGACGCCGTCCTGGCGCGGCGGCTCCTGGGTGACAGTGACGGACATGATGGTTTCCAATGTTTGCGGTAGGCGCAAATTTTGCGACATGACGAAGAGTTAATGCCTTCGCCTTGTTTCGGTTGGAATTGCGCCGTCTAAGGCGATCTCAAGGTTCAATAGCCAAGGAGGCAGAATATGCAAGCGGTGCTCATCGCAATGACCATTCTCGGTTGCGACGATTCCGTCAGTCAATGCAGCTATGTCGCAACGGTCGACAAACGCTGGGAAACCGTTGCCGCTTGCGATGCCGAAGCCGAACGCCGGCTCAAGGCCTATGCCAATGTCAGCTATCCCTCTGTCATCGCCGTGTGCGAGGCGCCGAAAGCGCTGGCCGCCGCCGAACCGCCGAAACCGGCGCCCTTGCCTGCCGCCGCGGCCGACACCGCTCCTGTGGCACCCGAAGAACCGACAGGCCTCGCCGGCTTTGCTGAAAACATCGCCGGCCAGGTCCGCGCACATCTGCCATCCGGCCGAGACGTCAGGGAGACGCTTTCCAAACCCGTGCATTTCGTATCCACCAGCTATTCCTGGGTGGTGACCCGGCTGAACGACTAAGCCGCCGCAAGCGCCGCATAGATGCGGGCCGTTTGGCGCTGCTCGGTGACATGAAGCTTTTCGACCATGTCGAGCAGTTCACCGGCCGCGCCGTGTGCACCATAGTGATGGCGGAATTTTTCGAGAAGACGGCCGCCGACCGTGCCCAGGATGCTGCCCGGGGCCCTTCGAGTGGCCTCGCGCCACAGAAGCGTCGCCTCGACGAAGATCACGCTGATATCCCTCGGCAGGCCGGCAGATTCGTAGAGGGCGCGAACCGCGTGCATGCGGCCGGTTGCCAGAATCGAGCGCACCCTGCGCTCGCTGCACGCTGTCAGATCGACGATTGCAGCAGCGAAGAAGTCCAGCTTGCCGACGCAGAGCGCATGCATCAGCAAGGACGGCGTCAGGCGGCCGTTGAGGCGCAGATGTTCGACGAGATCCGGGATCTCCCGCGGCGCGATATCACCGGCGATCGAAACGATGGCTGCCTCGGTCGCCTCGCGGCTGATGCGCTGGAGCCGCTGCAGGCCGATCGCCGCCTGCGCCAACGGCAGGCCGACCAGCGCATTGCTGACATGCTGGGTGAGCAGCTGGCGGGCATCGGCCGGAAGATCGCTGCGGTCGAGCAGCAGGTTGCGAATATCGCAGCAATCGCCAAGCCGCTCGGCGATCCGTTTCAACGATTGGCTGGAGATGGCCGCGCCATCGTTTTCGAGCAGGCAGAGCACTTCGTCTTCATCGCCGACCTCCGCAAGTGCAGCCGAGACCGGGCGCGTGACATGGGCCCTGGCCGCGATCAGCATGCGGGTGGCGCCATTGCCGCGCGCGGCGAGGTCGACGAGATCGGCGTCGCTGAGAAGCGGCGAACAGGTAACGGCGTGGCACGCAACCTCGGGCTGGTCCGCGGCGAGCGAAAGGATCAGGCTGCGCGGTGCGTCGGGTGACCAGGCGATCGCCTCGGCCAGTGCAAGCCGCACACGCGGCGACGGGTCATCGAGAAGAAAGGTCATCGCCATTTCGGCTGCGGCCCGCTCCTCTCCGCTCATCTCGGATTGCAGATAGGCTCGACCGAGTGCGTTCGCGGCCCGGGCCCGATCACCGGTCTTGGCCGTTTCGATCCAACGAAGGAAAGCTTCTACGATCACGCGACGCCCCAGCACTTGAACGCGATTCCTTCGCGTTTCATTCAATGCTGTGACCGTAGCGACAAAAGGTTTAAGATTGGTTCACCATATTTCTTAAGCCTTTCTATGCCTTGCCTTCAGGCTCCCGCCTTTGGTATCTGCGGCCGGAACATCTCGAAAACATCGCTGCCTTCGCTGTAATCCATGTAGCCCATGCGGGCGACAGGGCGGGCGATCGACATGTCGAGGCGGCCGTCCCTGACGATCGCCTCGTCGATATGGATGCCGACCACCTCGCCGAAGACGAGGACGTTTTCAGACGGCGCGCCCGATAGCGTTTTCGGCTCGATGATTTCGGTGACCCTGCATTCGAGCACGGCGTAAGCCTCGCCGACATAGGGCGCGTCAATCAGTTCGGACTGTTTCGGCGTCAGCCCGGCGAAATCGAATTCGCTGTTGCCGTACGGCAGCGCCGCCGAGGACAGATTCATCTTTTCGGCGAGATCGCGGCTGACGAAATTACAGGTGAAGGCGCCGGTTTCCCCCGCATTGCGCTGGCTGTCCTTGCGACCGGCGGAAGAAAACATCACCAGTTTCGGCCGGTCGGCGACAGCGTTGAAGAAGGAATAGGGCGCAAGATTGATTGAGCCGTCTCTGCCCTTGCTGCCGATCCAGCCGATCGGCCGCGGCGAAACGATCGCCTTGAAGGGATCGTGCGCAAGGCCATGCCGGTTGCTGTCGGTGGTGTAGAACATCAGTCCGCTCCCCCGACCCAGGTCACGGTATCGGCAAGCTCCGGCCGCGGCCGCTCTATCGCCGGGAATGTCGTCGAGCCGATATGGATGAAGCCCGCCACCTTTTCGCCAGGACCGACGCCGAGCAGAGGATAGGCGCGCTCATCATAGGCGAACCATTCCGTCAGCCAGTTGGCGACATAGCCGTTGGCATTGGCGGCAAGAATGACGTTGAAGCAAAGCGCGCCCGCCGACATGACCTGCTCCCATTCCGGGATCTTGATGTGCGGCCCCGCCTTGCTGACGACGGCGACGACCACGGGCGCGCGCGTGAAGCGGGTGCGCTCGACCTGGATCATCTCTGCGGAAAGGTCCGGCTTTGCCTCGAGCGCCAGTTTGAGAAGCTCCTCGCCGAGGCGCGCACGCTCATCTCCGCGATAGACGATGAAGCGCCAGGGAGCGATCTTGCCGTGGTCGGGAACGCGCGAAGCAAGCCGCAGGATCTCTTCGATTTCGGCCTTTTCCGGGCCGGGTTCGCACATCTGGAAAGCGGGAATGGAACGGCGCACGGCGAGGTAATCGATCAGCTTGATATCGGATTTCATGCGGGAGAAACTTTCATTTTTATGCTGCTGCAAAGCGTGGGTCTTGAATTTGCCATCGCGTTGGTCTTGAAGTGGCCTTTGCGATTTCAGAAGTCAATCGGTTCACGAAACAGATGTTTGGCATTTCGCCTCTTGCACGCATCGGCCTCGCCATCGCCCTGATGGTATTGATGCCCCTCGGCGCCGGTGCGCAGGATGCCTTCAAGGATTTCAAACAGCTCGACTCGACGTCGAAGATGCCTAAGCTCAATGCCTTCATCGCGCCCGGCGCCGCGCCTGAGGGCGCCAAGCTGCGCGACGTCGCGATGGAAGCCAAACTGACGGCCGACGGTACGCCTGTCGAGGATGGCCTTTCCTGGTATGTCTTCAGCCCGATCGCCGGCGCCGACGGCAAGCTGCCGCTGATCGCCAGCGCCAAGGGCGGACCCGCCGCCTTCCAGCTCGCTCCGGGCGATTATTTCGTCAATGTCTCCTTCGGCCGCGCCGGTGTCACCAAGAAGCTGACCGTGCCTGCTGACGGCGAGGTCGACAAGCAGGTGATGGTCCTTGATGCCGGCGGCCTGCTGCTCAATGCCGTCTCCGGCACTGATGCCCGCATCCGCCCCGACCAGCTGAGCTTCTCGATCTATTCCTCGGAAGTGCGCGACGATGGCGAGCGCGGTCTCGTGATGGCCGACGTCTCGCCGAACACCGTCGTGCGCCTCAATGCCGGCACCTATCACATCGTTTCCGAATATGGCAGCGTCAACGCCGTCATTCGAGCCGACATCCAGGTCGAGGCCGGCAAGCTCACAGAGGCAACGATCCAGCACCGCGCCGCCCAGATGACCTTCAAGCTGGTCTCCGAAGCCGGCGGCGAGGCGATTGCCGACACGGCCTGGTCGATCCTGACTGCCGCCGGCGACAGTGTCGGCGAAAGCGTCAGCGCCTTTCCGACCATGGTGCTTGCTGAAGGCGAATATTCTGCCATCGCCCGCAACAAGGACAAGATCTATCAGCGCGATTTTACAGTGGTTGCCGGCCGGAATACCGATGTAGAGGTTCTGATGAAGGACCAGGAGCCGCAGCAGCCCGAGAGCCCGGCGGCCCGCACGGTGCAGCAGGCGCCAGCCGGCACGCCGCCGCCTGCGGGTGTCCAGGCGGCTCCGGAGGAGCCTCTGCCCTCCTACGAACAGCTCGTGCCACAGGGCGGCGGCGACGGCGCCAGCCTGGATTGATTCTACCAGGCACGCTTCTGCAGCGTGCCAGCGATCAAGCCGATCGGCCGGCGCTCTGCAGCGCCGCGCGTCTGATCAGACGCGCATAGGACGCTATCATTTTGGATCTACGCATCGGCCGATGCGCTAGGCGCGGATTTCATTCATTGACAGGAAGATTTGGAAGTGCAGACGAGAGGCGCATGGGCGGCTGCCCTTCGCGAAAGATATTTCCGACAGCGCCGAAGTCGGCGCTGTCGTATTCCCCCTATTTTCAGGCCGCCTTGGCTTTCTTTGCGTCGACCTTGCGACGGATGTCGGGCGGCGTGGCCTCGAGGGTGAGGCTCTCGACGGCGGCGTCAAGCTCCATCGAAACCTGGTCCTGGCTGCCGAGGCGGCGGATGTTGACCGTGCGCTCCTCGGCTTCCTTCCTGCCGCAGACGATGATGACAGGAACCTTGGTGACGGAATGCTCGCGGATCTTGTAGTTGATCTTCTCGTTGCGGAAGTCGGTCTCGACGTTGAGACCGGCCTCGCGCAGCGCCTCGGCCACTTCAAGCCCGTAGGCATCAGCCTCCGATGTGATCGTTGCGACCACCACCTGCAGCGGCGACACCCAGAGCGGCATATGGCCGGCGAAGTTCTCGATCAGGATGCCGAGGAAGCGTTCCATCGAGCCGCAGATGGCGCGATGGATCATCACCGGCTGCGTCTTTTCGGAGTTGCTGTCGATGTAGAAGGCGCCGAAGCGCTCCGGCAGATTGAAGTCGACCTGCGTCGTGCCGCATTGCCATTCGCGGCCGATCGCATCCTTCAACGTATATTCGAACTTCGGACCGTAGAAGGCGCCCTCGCCCGGCAGGATGCCGGTCTTGATGCGGCCCTCTGACTGAGCCTCGATCGTCTTCAGCACATCGGTCATGACGGCTTCGGCGCGATCCCAGAGGGCGTCGGAGCCGACGCGCTTTTCCGGACGGGTGGAAAGCTTGACGACGATTTCCTTGAATCCGAAGTCTTCATAGACCGACAGGATCAGGTCGTTGATCTTCAGGCATTCGGCGGCCATCTGCTCGTCGGTGCAGAAGATATGCGCATCGTCCTGGGTGAAGCCGCGCACGCGCATCAATCCATGCAGCGCGCCCGAAGGCTCGTAGCGATGCACCAGCCCGAATTCCGCCAGACGGATCGGCAGCTCGCGATAGGACTTCAGGCCATGCTTGAAGATCTGCACGTGGCCGGGGCAGTTCATTGGCTTCAGCGCGAAGACGCGGTTGTCCGCTTCCTTGTCGTCGGGATGCGTCATCGCATGCGCCGATTTTACGGCGAACATGTTTTCCTGATACCAGCCCCAGTGACCGGAGGTTTCCCAGAGCGACGTATCGAGCACCTGTGGCGCGTTGACTTCTTCATAATCGACGGCAAGCCGACGGCGCATATACGCGACGAGCGTCTGAAAGATACGCCAGCCCTTACCGTGCCAAAAGACGACACCCGGGCCCTCTTCCTGGAAGTGGAACAGGTCCATTTCGCGGCCAAGCTTGCGGTGGTCGCGCTTTTCGGCTTCCGCCAGCACATGCAGGTAATTGTCCAGGTCGGCCTGATCGGCCCATGCCGTGCCGTAGATGCGCGATAGCATGGCGTTGTTGCTGTCGCCGCGCCAATAGGCGCCGGCAACCTTCATCAGCTTGAAGGCCGTGCCGACCTGGCCGGTGGAGGCCATATGCGGGCCGCGGCATAGGTCGAACCAGTCGCCCTGATGATAGATCTTCAGATCCTGCCCTTCCGGGATCGCATCGACGAGCTCGACCTTGTACTGTTCGCCCTTGGCGGCAAAGACTTCCTTGGCCTTCTCGCGCGACCAGATCTGCTTGGTGAACGGCGCGTTGCGGGCGATGATCTCCTTCATCTTCTTTTCGATCTTCGGCAGATCGTCGGGTGTGAAGGGCTCGTTCTTGGCAAAGTCGTAATAGAAGCCGTTCTCGATGACCGGGCCGATCGTCACCTGAGTGCCGGGCCAAAGCTCCTGCACCGCTTCGGCCATCACATGCGCGGCGTCATGGCGGATGAGCTCCAGCGCACGAGGATCCTTGCGGGTAATGATCTCGATCTTGCCGTCGCTCACGGTATCGGAAAGATCGCGCACGGCGCCGTCGATCGCGATGGCGACGGCGCTCTTCGCAAGCGACTTGGAAATGGATTCGGCGACATCCCTGCCGGTCGCGCCAGCAGGGAAACTGCGCACGGAACCATCGGGAAATGTCAGGGAAACGGATTGGGACATCGAAATTCTCCTTGTCCAGTCCCGCCAACGAATGCGGGTGGTTGAAATGACGCGACACCCAAGCGGGAGGCGCTGCCGCCTGATACTCAGGTTTCGCTCGGGAGTAAAGCAGCCGGCTCACATGATCATTTGCGCAAGACCGCAAACGGTGTTCCAGTTGCGCATCGTTCCGACGCCAAGCCGCTTGGTCGTCAGCGCCGAAAGCAGTTTTGACTGGCTCGGTTTGCCGGCGAAATCGATCCAGAGGTCGCCGCCGACGACGGCGATGCGTTGTCCTTCGGCCATCAGCGGCTTCAGCGCCTCCACCTTCTCAGGATCGATCGGCAGGCGCATCACCCGGACGATCACCTGGTCGCCGCTGCCGTCCCTGAAGGGGTTGGTGCCGCAGAGCGCCATCCAGGTGCAGTCGCTGCGCACGATGATATCGACATGTTTGCCGAACTTTTCTTCAAAGGCCTCTTCCAGCGCAACCTCGATTTCATGAGGACGCATGTCGTCGGCCTCGAAAACGAGATTGCCTGTTGAAACCAGAGTGCGCGGCTCGCGATAGCCGAGCTCTCTGGCAAGCGCGCGCAAGTCTTCCATGATCACCCGGCGACCTGGCGCCAGGACGATGCTGTGCAGCAGGGCGATGAACGTGCTCATGGCCGCCAGAACTCCGCTGCTCCTTCTGGCAAGGTCTGTAGCACCCTGTCGAATGCCGTTTCGTCGACTCGTTTTCGCACGGCCGCCGCCACGTCGCGAATGGCGGTGTCGGGCGAGAAATTGTGGTCACTCCGCAGTGACTGAACTTCGCGAGTCATTGTCCTGCGATCCTCGAAGGGACGTTTGACCTCATCGGGATCCCAGTCGGCAACGAAAATCGCCCGCAGCACCGGCGGCAGCAGATTGGCAAAGCGGATCGCCTCCTCGATATTAAGCCGTCGGCGAAACGTTTGGAAGACACCCTGGGTCATCGTATAGATCGCATTTCGGCTGTCGATCAGCGTATCGGTGCGGACGTCGTCCAGGTAGGCGTCGAAATCTGAGGATGCACGCCTGTACTCGCCGGGCATCGTCATCTTGCTCAACCTCTCTTGCGTCCGAGCGAGAGATACCGCCACGGTGTCCACCAGCGGAATCCGTCGTCAAGCACTTCCGGAACGGGATCGAGGCCGCTGGTGCCGCCCGGGCCGCAACGGCCCACTCGAAACAGCGTCATCCAGCCGCCGGCCCATAATCCGTGGCGGGCGATCGACTCGTAACCATATTCCGAGCAGGTGGGGACATGGCGGCAGGCATTGCCGACAAAGCCGGAAAGAGTCAGCTGATAGAGGCGGATAAACCCCATGCCGAGCAGGCGGTCCGGGGTCTTGCGAAACGGCCCGCTATAATTGCGGGAGTAGTGCGCATTTCTCGCGTGCGGCCGTCTTGCGGCCGCGCCGCCATCGTCCTCATCGTCAGCATGCCGGACGCAAGACTCGCACATTTCGGTTACGCCTCGACAACTTCCGCTCGTTTCGCCTCGATCTGCCCGATCGCATCGACGACGGCGTCGAAGGTCAGCATCGTGGAAGCGTGACGAGCCTTGTAGTCCCGCACGGGCAGGAGATAACGCATGTCTTCGAACCGTCCGCCGGGCCCTGCCCCGTCCGCCTTCAGCATAGCGAGCATGTCCAGTCGCGCCTGCCGCAATTCGCCCGATGTCGCGCCGACGACATGGCGGGCCATGATCGAGGACGAGGCCTGGCCGAGCGCGCAGGCCTTCACGTCATGGGAAAAACCGGTCACGACATCGCCATCCATCTTCAGCCAGATCCGCACCTTGGAGCCGCAAAGCCTGGAATGCGCCTGGGCGGTCGCATCGGCATCATCAAGCATCCCGGTCAACGGAATATTGCCGGCGAATTCGAGGATTTTGCTGTTGTAGATGTCGTCCATGCTGGATTTCCGCTCCAAAATCGCTGCGGATCGGCCTAAATAGGGCTGTCATTGTCGTTGAAACAAAAAACACATCGTGTCATCCGAGGATACTTACATATAATGGCCGTCTTCCTATATGTATGTCGTTCCAAGGCCATGAAAATGCAATGGCCTTGTGTAAGTTTGATTGGGAAACCGTGCCGGATGGGCGCTTGAAATCAGCCCTGAAAGCCCCGGAGCCTGCCAAAGGTGCATGAATTCCCGCATGGGACTGACCAGTGGCGATTCCGACAGATGGGTCCGCGATGCGGGCCAGGAGACCATTGATCATGGACGCCATCGTAAAGAACTTTCCGCAGCCGAACCGTGAATCGGACCGCCCCTCCCAGCAGGAAGCGGAAGAAGCCGTTCGCGTTCTGTTGCGCTGGGCCGGTGACGATCCGACGCGCGAAGGCCTCATCGAGACGCCGGCTCGTGTCGCCAAAGCATACCGCGAGCTTTTCGCCGGTTACGACATGGCGCCGGAAGACGTGCTCGGCCGAACCTTCGAGGAGGTCGCCGGTTACGACGACATGGTCCTCGTCAAGGACATTCCGTTCTACTCGCATTGCGAACACCATATGGTTCCGATCATCGGCAAGGCGCATGTCGCCTACATGCCTGATGGCCGCGTGCTCGGCCTGTCGAAGATTGCCCGTGTCGTCGAGATCTATGGGCGGCGCCTGCAGACCCAGGAAACGATGACCGCGCAGATCGCCCGGGCCATTGACGATACGCTTAACCCGCGCGGTGTTGCCGTACTCATCGAGGCCGAACATATGTGCATGGCGATGCGTGGCGTTCAGAAGCAGGGTTCGACCACCTTGACCACGACGTTTACCGGAACGTTCAAGACCGAGCCGGCCGATCAGGCCCGTTTCATGAGCATGGTGCGGAGCCGCTGATACCGGCTCCCTCGGGAGGGCCGCAATGAGTCAACTGATCTTCAATCAACCATCCGAGGACAAGTCGGCGTTGGAAGACGCCGGCGATTTCACGCCGCGTTTCGATGACCGTGGCCTGATCACTGCGATCGTCACCAACGCCGGCGATGGCGAACTGCTGATGGTGGCGCATATGAATGCCCAGGCCCTGGCGTTGACCATCCAGACGGGCACGGCCCATTATTTCAGCCGGTCGCGTGGCAAGATCTGGAAAAAGGGCGAGACCTCGGGCAATCTTCAGACAGTGAAAGAAATTCGCACCGATTGCGATCAGGATGCCATATGGCTGAAGGTCGAGGTCGCCGGCCATGACGCGACCTGTCACACCGGCCGCCGTTCCTGCTTCTATCGGACGGTGACGCTGCGCGACGGAAAGCCGATGCTCGACATCGTCGATGACGAGCGTCATTTCGATCCGCAGGACGTCTACGGAAAATAGACTGAACTATACTGGCATTTGCCCCTTATTGTGCCAGAAACCAGTTCTATATACCATTTGGCAACCGATCGGGCACACTATCAAGACTTACGTGTTCTACTGGAGGGGAGAGCGCAATGCTGAACTGGAGTCTGCACCGTCAAAGCGCTGAAGGCGAAGGTTCCGGTTCTGGCATGGCGACGATACTCGAGACAATCCCTGCGCCCGCGCCTGTCACCAGGATCAAGATCGCGCTCGCTCTTGGCGGCGGCGCGGCCCGCGGCTGGGCCCATATCGGCGTCTTGCGTGCTTTGGACGAAGCAAAGATCGAGATCGGCATGATCGCCGGCACATCGATCGGCGCGCTGGTCGGCGGCTGCTATCTCGCCGGCAAACTCGATGAACTCGAAAGCTTCGCTCGCTCGCTGACCATGCGCCGCATCGCCAGTCTGCTCGATCTGACGATCGGCGGCAGCGGGTTGTTCGGCGGCATGCGGCTGACCAAACGCATGCAGGAGCATCTCGAGGGCCTGAACGTCGAGGATCTGGACCGGCCGTTCGTCGCAGTCGCGGCCGAGGTCAATACCGGCCATGAGGTCTGGATCGCCAATGGTTCGCTGATCACGGCGCTGCGCGCCTCCTATGCGCTACCCGGCATTTTCGAGCCGGTCCGCAGCAATCACCGCACGCTGGTCGACGGCGCGCTGGTGAACCCGGTTCCCGTCTCCGTCTGCCGCGCCTATGAGCAGCCGCTGGTCGTCGCCGTCAATCTCAATTACGATCTCTACGGCCGCTCGGCCGTCGTCCGGCACAATGCCAGCCTCTCGCAGCAGGAAGTGCAGAAACAGGAAGAGGCACCCTATGCCCGCCTCGGCATGACCGGAGTCATGGTGCAGGCCTTCAACATTATCCAGGACAGAATTGCCCGCGCTCGCCTTGCCGGCGATCCGCCCGACATTTCGCTGCAGCCGCGCCTAAGCTATATCGGCCTCTCGGAATTCCACCGCGCCGGTGAGGCCATCGAGCGGGGCTACGAGGAAGCCAGGGCCAGGCTTCCCGAGATCAAGCGCATGCAGGAAGTCTGCGCCAGCGCTCCGTGACGCGTCGCCCCGACAGGAGCGACAGCACGTTTGAACGAACAGCCGCACCCTCAGCCGGCAATATAGGCCTTGATGTCCTCGGCTTCGCGCTCGACTTCGGCGATCCGCGATTTTACCACGTCGCCGATCGAGATGATGCCGGCAAGCTTGCCGTTGCTTTCCACCGGTACGTGGCGGAAGCGGCGGCTGGTCATCAGTTCCATCAGCTCGTTGACGGTCGTCTCTTCGTGGCAACGGTAGACTTTTGAAGTCATCACCTGCGAGAGCGGCTGATCGAGACCCCCCTTGCCGTGTTTGGCGATGGCATGCACGAGATCGCGCTCGGTGAACATGCCGGAAATCCGGTTCTCCATGCCGACGACAACGATGGCGCCGATCTTCTTCTTGCTCAGAATCGCGGCTGCCTCGGCGACGGTGGTGTTCGGCCCGGCGGTGACGACGTCCCTGCCCTTCAGGTCGAGGATTGCTTTGACTGAACTGGTCATTCGAACCTCCTTTGTCGAGCCTGTGACATGTGTCACAGGCATCCACGACGGCTTCTCCCCCCAATCGCGGATCGTTCGATGGTGCACCGCCCGGCTCAGGATTGCAACATATCCTTCTCCGCTCCCTTCGGTTCTGCAGGCGGCCGTGGCGCCCGGTCGAACAACGAAAACAAAAGGAATCCGAAGACGAAGCCGCCAATATGCGCATCCCAGGCGATCTCTTGGTCGCTGTCGCCTACGAGCGGAATGCCGACGGCGATCAGGGCGTTACCGACCAGCCAGAGAAGAATGAAAATGACGACGGTCCGGCTCTTCAGGGCGTCGACGACAGAAAGCCGGGCGTTGAGATGCGCAACCGGCATCGGTCGCCGATCGGCCGGAAAGGCGAATCGGCAGGCGGCCCCCATCAGCCCGGAAATGACGCCCGACGCGCCGATCACCAGCGATACGTCTCCCCAATTCAGGATCGCGTGCAGGGCGGCGGAAGCGGCGGCGGACAAGATCCAGAAGAACAGGAAGCGTAACGTCCCGATGCGGCGCGCGACCGGTGCGCCGAAGGCCATCAGCCAGAAGGCGTTGAAGAGGATATGCTGGGTGCTGCCGTGCAGCAGCGAATAGGTAACGGGCGTCCAGAACAGCTCCAGCCCCTGCTGCGATAGCGGAATCACGTAGCGAGCGGGGACGAAACCGAAGGTAAACAGCAGCCAGCCCACCGCATCGTCCGATAGAACGAGCGCCTGCACTGCATAGATGAGGATAAGCAGGCATAGGCTGAAGAGCAGCGCCGGCGGAAGGTTGAAGACCGGTACGCGCGGGGGCCGCGCCGGCGGCTCGGCCTCGGAAGGTTCGGGCGCCTTGTCTGGCGCGCCCGTCTGCTCGTTCATCTTTATCGCCTCGTTGAGGTCTCAGCCATACAGGAGGCATGACCAAAAAAAAAGCCGCCCGTAGTGCCGGGCGGCGTAACCCGAATTCCTGGAAAGACCCCGGATCGGCAGATTGTGCTGAACTCCGAAAGTCGGAGCGATGGCTGGACATTGTCACGATGGACGCCGCGCCTCAACCGAAACCCTTTCTTAACCTTAACGGCCCGGATCTGGCATGAAATCCGCAAGGTAGAAGCTGTACGGGCAATGACTGCCCGAAAATGCTCCGGAATGGGACAGGTTGGTGTGAAATGCGTGTTCAAACGACCATCGAAATTTTTGACTACTGGAACCATATCCGCGGCGCCGCCGATGCGCCGCTGAAATCACAGGTTGAACCCTCTGCCGTTCCCCATCTTCTGCAAAGTCTCTTTATCCTTGAGGCGCGCGACGACGGAGACATCGTTTTCCGACTCGCCGGCACCCGCATCTGCGATTTCTTCGGGCGCGACCTGCGGGGTGAACATTTTTCATCCCTCTGGGCGCATGGCCAGCATGCGGACATTGAACGCACGGCGATGGGCGTCATGGACCATGCCATGCCGGCCCTGTTCAACGCCACCGGCTACAGCACCGTCGGTCATCAGGCCTCTTTCGAGATCATCATGATGCCGCTGCGCTCGTCTAACGGCGCCTGCGACCGGCTGCTCGGCGCGATCGCTCCGACGGCGGCTGCGAGCTGGCTGGAGATCGTGCCGCTGGAATTCCTGGCGCTCGACCGCAGCCGTCTGCTGCCCGAAAAATTCAGCAAGGCCACGCCGGCCGAACTGCGCTCGATCAACGAGGTCGTCGCGGCAAAAGGCATCGGATTCGGCCAGGCCATGCGCCGCATGGTGTCACAGCTGCTGAGCGCCGAGGCGCGTTAAAGCGTCTCGTTTCGGGACACGGCGCGCACTCGTTTTCGGCTATGTCACAATAGGGCGAAACAACCTTCTGTTAATGGATTGGAGGTAAGGATTAATCTCTCCAGTTTTCATGAAGAAGCCCTTTGATGCACTCGTTCCAGCCAGCTCAGACGCAACGACCTGCGCCGCGCCCTGAACAAGGCGTTTTCCAGCGTGTGCCGATCAATATGCAGGGCCGGCTCATGCTTGCGAATTACGAGGAATTCGAATGCATGGTGATCGACATGTCGCCCGGCGACATGTACGTCACCTGCTCCGGCCGGCCGCGCGCCAACGAACGCGTTGTCGCCTATATCGACCATCTCGGGCGCGTCGAAGGTTACGTCCAGACACTCGACGGCCGCGGATTCACCATGTCGATCAACGCCACCGAGCGCAAGCGCGAGAAGCTCGCCGCCCAGCTCACCTGGCTTGCCAACAAGCACGAGCTCGGCCTGGCGGAAGATCGTCGCCACGACCGTCTGACGCCGCGTGATACGAAGACCGAACTCACGCTCGAGGATGGCACGCGCTATACCTGCCGGATCATGGACCTGTCGCTGTCGGGCGCCGCCATCGACGTCGAAATGCGTCCCTCGATCGGAACGGCGGTGCGCCTCGGCAACATGCGCGGCCGCGTCGTGCGTCACTTCGTCGAAGGCGTGGCGATCGAATTTCTGTCGATCCAGTCCCGCGAGACGCTGCGCGAATTCCTCTGACAGCCTGAAAAAACCGATGCCCTGCCGCGAGCCTTTGTGGCGGGTCCATTGATGACGGACAGCTCCAAAAGCGTTTGTCAAATCGGAGCCGCACCGGGTCTGTCGTGCACCGGGTCAGGTCGTTTGAAACGCACAAGCCTCCCCGCAAGCGATCTGCAAGCGGGCAGCAAATCCGGCTTTGGAAGATTGGCGCGAATCCTGTCGCAAGTCCTTCCAACCGGTAAGCACATAAAGTTATGAGTGGAACAACCTGCGCCATTGTTCGCCCGGAGCAGGTCGCGTGAAATCGGGCAGGATTGTTTTGGCCGGCAATTCCGTCCTGTCATCCGTCCTCCCTTCGCCATGGACATGATGGATAAGCCTATCTCGACCGCAGGTGCACCGATGCCAGCCCTCTATCCGGAAATCGAACCATACGATCACGGCCTACTCGATACGGGCGATGGCAACCTGATCTATTGGGAAGCCTGCGGCAACCCGATGGGGCGACCGGCGCTCGTCCTGCACGGCGGGCCCGGTTCAGGCTGTTCGACCGCGGCACGCCGGCAGTTCGATCCGGACGCCTACCGGATCATCCTTTTCGACCAGCGCAATTGCGGCCGAAGCCTGCCGAGTGCAGCCGATCCCGAAACCGATCTCTCCTGCAATACGACCTGGCATCTCGTCGCCGATATCGAAAGGCTGCGGCTCTTCCTAGGCATCGAGAGCTGGCTGCTGTTCGGTAACTCCTGGGGCTCGACGCTGGCGCTCGCCTATGCCGAATCGCATCCACAGTGCGTCAGGGCGATTGTCATATCGGGCGTGACCACCACGCGGCGATCGGAAATCGACTGGCTTTGCCGCAGCATGGCGCCGCTTTTTCCGGAAGAATGGCACCGCTTCCGTCAGGGAATCCCGTCCGGCACTCCAGGGCTGGACGACGACATGGCCAGCGCCTATCACCACCTCCTCAATGATCCGGACTCTGAGACGCGTCTCAAGGCGGCGCGAGACTGGCATGATTGGGAAGCAGCCTCGATCCTGCTCGCCGGGGAAGGACTGCCGCGCCGCTGGGCCGATCCGGCTTATGTGCTGACGCGCGCCCGCATCATCACCCACTACTTCGTAAACGGAGCCTGGCTGGAGGATGGCGTGCTCTTGAAGAACGCCGCGCGACTTGCCGACATTCCCGGCATCCTGCTGCAGGGGCGGTTCGACATCGAGGCGCCGCTCGTCACCGCCTGGGAACTGGCCCGCGCCTGGCCACAAAGCGAACTCGTAATCCTTCCGCACGCTTCCCATTCCACCGCAGGTCCCGACATGAGCGCAGCAATCGTCGCCGCCACCGATCGATTTCGCGATTTTTCTCAAAAATAATTTTAATGCCGGACGCCGGAATCCGAGCGATATTCTGCTTTCGGCCCGTTCCAACCGATCGATTCCACCGGCATTTCCGCCGCACACGTCCCGCCGTAGCGCCGCCGGCACTTATCCGGCCCAGCGAAAACTCTTAACGCCGCGACGGCGGCGCAGGCTTTCCGTGGACGAAGTCCTTGTCGCGCCCATTACAATTTTAATCGATTTCGACTCAAATACGCACTCAAGTTTATTCGCATTCGAGCCAAGTTTTATCGGCATTTGAATCAACTAAGACTTTAATTCTATTGCGTAATTTTGCGTGAGATAAAAACGTCCGTGTCATTGTCGCCTCAACTTAGGGGAGACGGCAATGACGACTGCGAACATCCTGAAAGGCGGCCTTCTGGCTAGTGCGATCATGATGGGAATGGCGGGCTCCGGACAGGCAACGCCCGCCAGCATGGCACTGGCAGGCAATGCCAGCCCGCCGATCGGACACTATGAATTTTGCAAGGCCAATCCGACGGAATGCGCCTATGCCGGCGGCGATGCCGGGCCAGCCGTCCTCACGGAGGACCGCTGGAAGGAAATTCTCAAGGTCAACTACACGGTCAATTCATCGATCCAGCCGGAGACGGATGAACAGATCTATGGCATCGAAGAGCGCTGGGCCTATCCGACCAGCGTCGGCGATTGCGAGGACTATGCCCTGCTGAAGCGCAAGATGCTGATCGAGGACGGCTTCTCGCCATCCGACACGCTGATCACCGTCGTGCTGCAGCCGAACGGCGAAGGCCACGCTGTGCTGACCGTCCGCACCGATCACGGCGACTTCATTCTCGACAACATGCGCAACAAAGTGCTGCTGTGGTCGGACACCGAATACACCTATCTGAAGCGCCAGTCCGCCAGCGATCCGGCCCGCTGGTCGAAGCTTCAGGACGGCCGCGCTGTCGCCGTCGGCAGCGTCAGGTAAACCAGCCAGCCGGCAAAGCCGACACAGGTTTCGGCCCGGTCAGTCCCCGCATCCCGTCCCCGACCGGTGCCTAAGAGCCGTTCCCGCTGTCCCGGGAACGGCTCGCTCCTTTTTGAGACAGAGGTCCACCCCGGCACAACGGCGACCCGAAATCTTAGCGAAGTATTAACCCTGCCGGCTCGATCATGGCGATGAGATTCATCATCGGCACCGGCGGCTCATGTTCTTCCTGCGGCGGACCGAAACGCGAAGAACCGCCATGAGCCAAGCCGCCCAAAGCGCACCCGACGAGCAGCCGCTTCTTTCGAGGAGGTTTCTTCTGCGCACGATGGCGGTGATATCGGTCCTAGCGGTCCTGACCGTCGCCATCAGCATCGCCGGCCGTTGGTTCGGCCGGCACATCTCCCTTGCCGGCAACACCGACAGCACGGCTGAAATCACGCTGACCATCGGCCGCGACACAGTGAAATTCCCCGAAAATACCATCCGCTTCCCGAGCCAGCGGCATGACGGCGTCGCCGAGCGCGTCGATCTTTACCTCGCCTGGCCCTCCATGCGGGGTTACGGCAAGGACAACCATCTGCGATTCGACGATGTCGCCCAATCCTCAGGCCTCATCTTTCTGCAGATCGCCCAAAGCACCATGTCGCGCGACATGTCCGGCCGGCTGGAGCCGATCTATTCACATCTGATCGAGGGAGCAGCCGAACCTTTCCCGGACGGATTGACACTCCATCGACTTCGCGCCGACGCCGGTTATGGCGGAGAAGTGCTGCTCACGGCCCCGGTCAAAGGCGGGCCGGACTACGTCGTGCGCTGCATATTGCCTTCAACTCCGGACAAGGCCGCAAGCGGAGATTGTCAGCGCGACATCAAGGTCGGCAAGGATCTCAGCGTCCTCTACCGATTCTCCAGCAGCCATCTCGCCGACTGGGAACATATTGATGCCGCGATCCGCCTCTTTGTGGAGCCGCGTCTTGTGAACCGATCTGTGACAGGTCCCTAAAATGCCGGCGGAGAAGGCATGAAACGATTCATCATAAACGGATTGGTAACGCTGAATCGGTAATTTCAAAAGACGAGCTGTGCGGCGGGGGGTGTGCGGTTCCTGCCCAATATCTGAAATGCAAAGCGAAGAGTGGAATAGTGTCAAGGTCAGTCTCCTCCGTATCATCGTCCCGGTCCGGCAGCTTCTTCGCGAAGCTCCTGGCGATCCTTTCGATGGCTCTCACGGTCGTCCTGGTTGATTCGGTCAATGCCGACGCGGAGGCGGCCAATCCGAAATATGCGGGCATCGTCGTCGACGCCAAGACCGGCAACGTTCTCTACAGCGAGAATGCCGATCGGCTGCAATACCCAGCCTCTTTGACCAAGATGATGACCCTTTACATGACCTTCGAGGCCTTGGAACAGGGTCGCATCCGCCTCGATACGCCGGTTCCCTTCTCCGCTCACGCGGCCGCCCAGGCGCCGACCAAGCTTGGCGTGCGCGCCGGCGGCACCATCACCGTCGAGCAGGGCATCCTCGGTCTCGTCACTCTGTCGGCCAATGATGCGGCAACCGCGCTTGGCGAGATGCTCGGCGGCAGCGAAGACCGCTTCGCCCAGATGATGACCGCCAAGGCGCATGCGCTCGGCATGACGCGCACCACCTATCGCAACGCCAACGGCCTGCCGAATACGGCGCAGATGACGACGGCCCGCGACCAGGCCCGCCTCGGCATCGCCCTTCGCCAGCATTTCCCGCAATATTACGGCTATTTTTCCACCCGCGCCTTCAAGTTCGGCACCCGCACGATCCGCAGCCACAACCGGCTGGTCGGCTCCGTGCGCGGCGTCGACGGCATCAAGACCGGTTATACCCGCGCCGCCGGCTTTAATCTGGTGAGTTCGGTGCAGGTCGACGGCAAGTCGATCGTCAGCGTCGTGCTCGGCGGCACTTCCGGGTCGGCTCGCGACGCCCAGATGCGCAACCTGATCGCCACCTACCTGCCGAAGGCGTCGAGCCGCGGCGGAAATTCGGCGCTGGTGGCCCAGACAGCCCCCGCCCCTGAAATGATCGAAACCCCCGCTCCGGTTCAGCCGCAGAAGGCCCGGCAGCAGGTCGCTTCACAGCAGGTTGCCCCCCAGCAGGTCGCAAAGACGATCACTGCGGCGCAGCCGCCAGTTTCTGCCGCTGCAGCCGATCTCGGCCTGCCGCATAAGGGCCCGCTGCCGGATGCGCGCGAGGTGGCCGAGACCGAGGTTGCCTATACCGAAACATCGGCGCCGAAGTCCGACAACCCGCTGGTCGCCCAGACGATGCCAGCGCCGACCAGGGTCAAGACCACGAGCTTCAAGCAGCAGGTTCCGGTGGCCGCACCGGCTGCCCACGACGACGCCGCCGTCGACCACGTCACGACCGCTTCGACCAGCAACACCCCGGCAAGCGCCGCACCGGCGGGCTGGGTGGTGCAGGTCGGCGTCTCGCCGAGCCGCCAGATGGCCATGGACCTCCTGGAGAGCGCCAAGAGCAAGGGCGGCAAGGCGCTGGCCTCGGCAAAGCCCTTCGCCGTCGCCTACGGCGCTGGCAATGACCAGGTCTACCGCGCCCGTTTCGGCGGCTTTGACGATCAGCGCGATGCGGTCAACGCCTGCAAGGCCTTGAAGAAGGCCGGCATCAAGTGCTGGGCAGCCGCACAATGAGCTATTCGGTGCTGCCTGCGACAGGGCCGGCGGCACCCCTAACGGCCGGAATCGGTGTTTGCGTTTCCGGCCACCGGTTTTGAACTCGATCAGTAGTGCGTACGGGGAAAACAATGGCGATCAATGAGAATGTTCCGGGAATGCCAGTGGACCGCCGCGGCGGGGCCAAAGCGCGTTCACCCCTGCATCCGCTGCACGAAGCGGCTCTGCGACTTGCCGAAATCGGTCTGCAACGACCGAGGGCGAAGTCCGCCAAGACCCGGGATCTCATCAACCTGCTGCTTTGCCACGGCGCCCGCGCCTGGCGCTATTCGCAGCCGGAAGCCCGCATTCATCTGCATGTGACGTCGCCGGACGGCAGCGCCCCGGTGCAACTGCGTCTGCGCTGAAATCCACAGGCCGTTGTCTGAAACCGGCATTTAGGGCGATAAAATTAGAGCAGGCCGAGCTCTGTCAGCTCGCGGCGCAGCTCCGCGGGCATTTCGGCGATCCCGGCGCCCAAGCTCGTCAGATCGGGCGGCACGTCGTCCTGCGTATAGTAGCGCCAGCCCTGGAAGGGCCGCTTCGGCTGTCCCGCGGTTTCGACGACCTCCGGGCCGAGCATCAGGCGGCAGCGTGAAATTCCTTCATCGTCGGTGAACGTTTCGATGTCGAGCAGCCTCTGCCTCGCCTGCACCTGTCCCTTGATCACCCAATAGAGCGAGCCGCCGTCGAGAAGCTCCTCCATGCGTTTGGGCACCATGCGCGTCGTGTGAACCGAATGCGGTTCGAGCCCGGCGGCTATGGCGCGCAGCGAGCGCTCCGCCACCCATTCGCGCAGATCCTCGATCGAGTCGGCGCCGACACAGAGTTTGATGAGATGCAATGCCATGCCGCCGTTGAAATCCTTTTGGCGGCGGGCGTCAAGTGTGAAGCTATGGAGTTCGCACGCTCAGCATTCGACGACGTTGACAGCCAGGCCGCCGGTCGAAGTTTCCTTGTATTTCTCGCTCATGTCGTGGCCGGTCTGGCGCATCGTCTCGATACAGGCGTCGAGCGGCACGAAATGCTGGCCGTCTCCCTTGACGGCAAGCGAGGCCGCCGTGACGGCCTTGACGGCGCCAAGCGCGTTGCGCTCGATACAGGGAACCTGCACGAGGCCTGCGACAGGATCGCAGGTCATGCCGAGATGATGTTCGAGCGCGATCTCGGCGGCGTTCTCGATCTGCTCCGGCGTACCGCCCATTACGGCAGCAAGGCCCGCGGCCGCCATCGCCGCGGCCGAGCCCACCTCGCCCTGACAGCCGACCTCGGCGCCGGAGATCGAGGCATTGTGCTTGATGATGCCGCCGATCGCCGCAGCCGTCAGCAGGTAATCGCGGATGCCGTTCTGGTCCCAGTCCTCGTGGAAATGCTCATAGTAGCGGATCGTTGCCGGAATGACGCCGGCCGCGCCATTGGTCGGCGCGGTGACGACGCGCCCGCCCGCCGCATTCTCCTCGTTGACGGCCATTGCATAGACGCTGAGCCAATCATTGGCGAGCAGCGGATTGACACGGTTGCTGCGCCACTCCTCCTGCAGCTTATCGTGGATGCGGCGGGCACGGCGCTTGACATTGAGGCCGCCGGGCATGACACCCTCGACCTTGAGGCCGCGCTCGATGCAGGAGCGCATTGCTTCCCAGATGCGATCGAGCCCCTGATCGAGCTCTTCTCGGCTGCGCTGGCTCTCCTCGTTCGCGCGCTTCATCTGCGCGATCGAAAGCCCCGAGCGCTCCGCCATCTCCAGCATCTGCTTGGCGGTCGAGAAGGGATAGGGCACGCGCACGCCGCCCGTCGCATTCTTCTTCGCCCGCATCTGCTCCAGCTCGGTGTCGGTAACGACGAAGCCGCCGCCGACCGAATAATAGATGCGCTTGAGGAGCAGCCGGCCGTCCTTGTCAAATGCGGAAAAGATCATGCCGTTGGCATGGCCTGGCAGCGGCTGTTTCTTGTCGAAGATCAGATCGGTCTTCGCCTGAAACTGGTAGGCCGGATGGCCCGCAGGCGTGATGCGGCCGGTGCGCTCCACGGTATCGATGATGCCGTCCATCCTGTCGGGATCGACACTGTCGGGCGCTTCGCCCATCAGTCCGAGAATGACAGCCCTGCCCGTGCCATGGCCGATCCCCGTATGGGCGAGCGAGCCATGCAGGCTGACCTTGATCGCGATGACCTGAGCGCCCGATGACGGACGCGGCCATTCGTTCGACAGGATCAGGTCGAGAAAACGATTGGCTGCCGACATCGGCCCCATCGTGTGCGAGCTCGACGGTCCGACACCGATCTTGAACACGTCGAATACCGATAGAAACATGGATGCGCCTTCTGAACACTGGAATGCGAATTTAAACCCCGCCGGTTTCGGATCCCAGCGGCGAACCGACATCGCATGGAGTCGGTGCGACATTTCACACTAACGCAGCGCTCTGAAAATCGGAATCGCTTTTCATAGCGCTATATCATTCCGGGCACGCCCTGCCGGTCATTGCAGCATCGCGGCGCATATGTAAGGTGGCCGCATTCATGCGGAGACTGAATCGTTGATGACGACGGCGGATTATATCGCTCTGGCCTTCTTTGCCTGTGTCTGGGCGGGTTATTCCTGGCTCTTGAAGGGCCGCACCTTCTTCGGCCGCACCAGCCTGACCCACGCGATGACCGAACGGCGGCGGGAGTGGATCTACAATTCGCTGCGCCGCGACCTGAAAATGATCGACACGCAGATCATGGCCGGACTGCAGAACGGCACGGCCTTTTTCGCCTCAACCTCGATTTTCGCGATGGGCAGTTGCTTCGCGCTGCTCGGCGCAACGGAGAAGGTCGACGCAGTCTTTGCCGACCTGCCCTTCGTGCTCCATGGCGGCCACGCCGCCTTCGAGATGAAGGTCGGTGGCCTGGCGGCGCTTTTCGGCTATGCCTTCTTCAAGTTCGGCTGGTCCTATCGGCTGTTCAATTACTGCACCATCCTCTTCGGCTCCATCCCGATGATGCGCGAAGCCGAGAGCGACATCATCGCCGCCGAGCGGGCCGCCGAGCGCGTCATCCGCATGAATGTCATCGCCGGCAGCAATTTCAACGAGGGTCTCAGGGCAATCTTCCTGTCGATCGGCTATCTCGGCTGGTTCATCAATCCTTACGTCTTCATGCTGACGACGGCGACCGTGATCTTCGTGTTGACCCGGCGACAGTTCTTTTCGCAGGCGCGGCTGGCGATCATGGATGCGGGCCCGCCATCAAATCTCCACCTTTCTGCTATTCGCCGCGACACGCCGTCGAACGACGGAAATGATTTGACCGGGGGACTTTGATGACAATGCCGGCAATGCAGGCCGATGGGGTGGCAAGACCGCCGCGCATCGGCCTATTGGATACGGCGCGCGGCGTCGCATTGATTGCTATGGCGAGCTACCATTTCACCTGGGATATGGAGTTCATGGCCTATCTGGCGCCGGGCACGGCCGAGACCGGCTGGCTGAAGATCTATGCCCGGGCGATCGCCACGACCTTTCTCTTCATCGTCGGCATCAGCCTGGTGCTCTCCAGCACGCCGACAATTCGCTGGCCGTCCTTCTGGAAACGTTTCGGCATGATTGCCGCGGCGGCTGCGGTCATTTCGATCGCCACCCGCATCGCGATGCCGGATACGTGGATCTATTTCGGCATCCTGCATTGTATCGCGGTGCTCACGCTCATCGGCGTCGTTTTTGTCAGATTGCCGGTCGCCTTCACGCTCCTCGTCACAGTCGCGCTCCTTGCCGCCTGGATTCTCGATAATTTCGGCACACCGGGTCTTCTGCGCTCATCCTTATTCGATCCGAGATATCTCGCCTGGATCGGGCTTGCCGAAACGCCGCAACGCTCTAACGATTATGTGCCGCTGTTTCCCTGGGCTACGCCGTTTTTCGTGGGCTTGAGCAGCGCCTTGATTGCCATCAGAACCAGGCTGCCGCATCGGCTCGCGGCCATCGGCACAGGCTCCTGGTGGCCGGCGAAGCTTGGCCGCCACAGCCTTGCCTTCTACCTCGTTCATCAGCCGGTGCTGATCGCGATCGCTTACGGACTTTCCCTTGTCGTCCCGCCGCCGCAGCCGGATCCGGTCGAAACTTACCTTAGGCAATGCAACTCCGCTTGCGTCATGCAGCAAGGCGAAGCCCTCTGCCGCAGCTTCTGCCAGTGCACGCTCGACAGATTGCAGGCTCAGGCGCTGCTGACACCGCTGCAGGCGGGCAAGATCGATCTGCAGAGCGATGAGCGAGTCCAGACGATCGCCGGCGAATGCAGCGCCGAGGCGCAATAAAGGTTCGGCGCCACCCTGCGGCAAGTCTCAGGTGGTAACGCCGATTTCGGCAAGGCGGCCGAGGCAGGCCTCTTCGATATTGTCGAGTTCGGTCAGCGTATCGTCTATGTCCTTGCGCTTCTGGCGCAAGTCCTCACGCTTCTCGTCGACGCGCTTCATCAGAAGTTTCAGCTGGCCGAGCTCGCCCGGCGGCTCCTTGTAGACCTGGATGATCTCGCGGATTTCCGCGATGGTGAAACCGATCCGCCGCCCGCGCAGGATTTCTCCAATGAGCCGTCGGTCCGCCGGCCGGAATAGACGCGTGCGCCCTCGCCGCTCCGGATGGATCAGTCCCTCGTCTTCGTAGAAGCGGAGCGTGCGCGTCGATACTCCAAATTCGCGCGTCAGCTCCGTTATGCTATAATATTTGTTCACCGGCATGTGTTCCCCGTCCTCGAACCGGCAATAATATTGACTTTTACGTAATAGTCAATTTCGGCGAACCGTCAGATGCCGAACCACCAGGTGGCAATGCCGAGAAAGGCGAAGAATCCGGTGCAGTCGGTCACCGTCGTGACGAACACCGACGAGGCGATCGCCGGGTCGGCACCCACCTTGTCGAGCAGCAGCGGCAGCAGAATGCCGGCAAGCGCGGCCGCCATCAAATTGATGATCATCGCCGCCGCGATTACCCCGCCAAGCTGATAGTCATGAAACCAGATGCCGGCGATCGCGCCCATGATCGTCGCAAAAACGGCGCCGTTGAGAAGGCCGACGCCGGCCTCCCTGCGGATGATGCGGCCGGCATTGTAAATGTCGAGATCGCGAGTGGCGAGCGCGCGCACCGTCACCGTCATCGTCTGCGTGCCGGCATTGCCGCCCATCGAGGCGACGATCGGCATCAGCACCGCAAGCGCGATCATTTTCTCGATCGAGGCATCGAACAGGCCGATGACGCTCGCCGACAGCATCGCGGTGCCGAGATTGATCAGAAGCCAGAGGAAACGCGAGCGCGCCGTCGAGATCACGTTGTCCGACAGTTCTTCGTCGCCGACGCCGCCGAGGCGCTTGATGTCCTCGTCCGCCTCTTCGTGGATGACGTCGACGACGTCGTCGATGGTCAGCACGCCAACCAGCCGGCCGTTCTCGTCAACGACGGCAGCAGACAGAAGGTCGTACTGTTCGAAGAGCTGGGCGGCCTCCTCCTGGTCCATCTCGGCGGGAACCGGATGGTTGGTTTCCCGCATGATCTGCTCGATCTTCGTCTGCCGCTTGGTGCGCAGGATCTGATCGAGATCGACGGCGCCAAGCAACTTGAAGGTCGGATCGATGACGAATATCTGCGAGAAGGAATAGGGCAGATCCTCCTCGTCGCGCATATAGTCGATCGTCTGGCCCACCGTCCAGAATGGCGGCACGGCGACGAACTCGGTCTGCATGCGGCGTCCGGCCGAGCTTTCCGGATAGTCGAGCGCCCGGCGCAGCCGCACCCGCTCGGTAAACGGCATCTGGGCGAGGATTTCTTCCCGATCCTCCTTGTCGAGGTCTTCGAGAATGTAAACAGCATCGTCCGAGTCGAGCTCGCCGATGGCGGCCGCGATCTGCTCGTTCGGCATCTGGTCGACGATTTCGCGGCGAATTGCCTCGTCGACCTCGGTCAGCGCCGTCATGTCGAAATCTTCGCCGAGCAGCCGCACCAGCGCCAGGCGCTGATCCGGCTGGATCGATTCGAGCAGGTCGCCTATCTCGGATTCATGCAGGCGGGCGACATTCCCGCGCAGGAACAGCGTGTCGCGATCGGCGATCGCCGCACCGACGAGCGCCAGGAAATCACCGCGGACATTGCCGTCCTCATCGTAGATATCCGCTTCCTCGTCATCGCGCCGGCGAATGCGGTCTTCCGTGTCGGTCGTCGTCATCTGCCGCCCTCGCACCTGGTTCGAATTTCAACGACTGCCGCACAGCATTCGCAAATGTCGGCCGAAAACACATTGTCAACAAGCGGATAAGCGAATCCCGCGCAAGGCTCCCGCGGTCGGAATTCTTGGCCCCTGCTAGCTCAAAGCATCCTTGTCGTAAAGCGCCAACCGTGCTTCGTGATGACAATGTCTGCGGCCGGCGATAGTTTCCCGCCGCTCAAAGAGAGGGGAGCCCGCTTCATGCCCATCCGTCCGATCCTGCGCTATCCGCATCCGGGCCTAAAGACCCTCTGCAAACCGGTGACGGCCTTCGATGCGTCGCTGCCCGCGCTTGCCGACGACCTGCTGGCGACCATGCGCGCAGCCCCCGGCGTCGGCATCACCGCCGCCCATATCGGCGTCTTCCTCCGCGTGACGGTGCTAGAGCTCGATCGGGCCGACGGCGTGCGCCTCTACGTCAATCCGCAGATTACCTGGAGGTCGCAGGAGACGATGAACCATGCCGAGGGTAGCGTCTCCATGCCCGGCGCGATCGAAGAGGTCACACGCCCACGGGGGATCCGCTTTCGCTATCAGGATGCCGGCGGCATCGTGCATGAGGAGGCCGCCGAAGGTTTCCTCGCCATCTGCGTCCAGCACGAGGTGGACCAGCTCGACGGTATCTTCTGGCTGCAGCGGCTTTCGCGGCTGAAACGCGAACGCCTCGTCAAAAAATGGGAGAAAACCCAAGGCTGACAAAACGCCCGCCACACCGAACAATTCGCCCCTGTCGGCGTTGTCCCGAGAGAAACTAGGAGCGACTATAATGGCAAGGATCGGTGACAAGACCCCGATTTCACGCGAGGCCCCCGCGCTTTCCCGTGAAGAAGATTATCGCGACCTCGAAGAACGCAATCTCGATGACGGCTGGCCCTATGCCGATGGCACCGCTGGCAGCGACCCGGCAAACCGTCCGTATGGCGAGACTGCCGCAAATTTCGACAGCGATCCCAACACAGGTTTCCGAGTCGATGGCACAGACCAAGACGGCAACGAGAATCGCCTCAAGGATTCGTTACGCGCCGGTATGATCGATCGCGACGAAAGCGACGAGCTCGAGGCGCGGGTGAACGACGCTCTCGAAAACATTCCCGAGGTCGATATCAACAGTATCGAGGTTCATGCCGACGGTCATGTCATCACCCTCGAAGGCTCGGTCGAGACCATCGGCATTGCCCGCAAGGTCGAGCTCGGCGCGCTCTCGGTCGACGGCGTTCACCATGTCCGCAACAAGCTGCAGCTGACCGGGGTTGACGCGCATATCCCGAACGAAGACTGAAAAGACCCGCATCAACGACCCGCCAGGAGGCGGCGCACCGCCTCCTATTGGTTCCGGACATTACCAAAAGTTAACAATTTGCGATTGTAGCAGGAGCAAGTAGCTTGCAGTCTATTTTGTTCGGCGATTGCCGTAACGGAAACGTCAAATTCGTTAACAACACCGTGATTTCATTTGAACAAAAGGCAATGAAGCGATCGGCTTCAGTTCACAATATCGCCGCAATTGACGCGCGAAATCTTCTCCGCCGGGGATGGTTTATGTTGTTGAATGCAACAACAGATTGAGGAGAAGAACCATGCGCATCAAATTTGCCCTCGCCGCATCCCTGTTTGCCGTCAGCCTTGCAGGCTCTGCCTTCGCTCAGCCGACTTATTCCGATGATTATACCAACGACAGTGATGGCTTTGCGCCCTCCAAGATGGCGCCGCCTGCCCCCGTGCATTATAGTAACAACCACAAGGCTTCGGCCTATTCCAGCGATTACACCAATGACAGCGACGGCTTCGCCCCGGTTGCCATGACGAAAGCGGCGATTGACAGGACCGCGACCGCAAGCATCAAGCCCCTCCCCCCGTGCCATAGCATGGTCGGCCCGAGCGGCTCCCATACCAAAGGTGCCGACAGCGGCGCCTCGCGCACAGAAGCCTGCCGCGCAACGCATTGATCCGACAAATAAGGGGCCGGAGAATCGGCCCCTTCATTCTAAACAGGGATCTGTCTGGCTTCAGAACACCAATGGAACGAGCCGGTAACGGGTCGTAGCCATGAAGGCCGCGTAAACAGGATCCTCCCTGAGCAGGCGCTCTTCCGCAAGAAGGCGTAGACACTGTGCGGCAAGTGCCGTGGCATAAATGGCAAAATTCCAAAAGCTCGGATGGGCCAGGAAGAAGCCGACATGCGTCAGCAGATAACCTGCGTACATCGGATGGCGGATCAACCTGTAGGGCCCGCCGATCTTCACGCCGCGATTTGCCGGCACCAGGCCGAAGCTTCGCCGCAATACCAGCTTTGCCGATATCTGCAGCAGGAAACCCAGCAACATTGCCAGAAAACAGAACCAGAGCGGTGCGAACGGCACTGCT
The DNA here is from genome assembly GCF_014193135.1 of Rhizobium sp. BK049. NCBI lineage: Bacteria > Pseudomonadati > Pseudomonadota > Alphaproteobacteria > Hyphomicrobiales > Rhizobiaceae > Rhizobium > Rhizobium sp. BK049. Next base: position 199,189 of record NZ_JACHYV010000006.1, on the reverse strand, counting down.
GCCGAAGGCCTGACCAGCAGCGGGAAGAGCGTCCCGATCGCGGTGACCGCCCAGTCGAAGAGGCGCAAAGATGCGTTCCGAGTCGGCCGGCGCGTCAGGATCAGAAAGGCGGCGGCTCCTTCCGAAATCAGCAGCAAACAGTCAATGATCGCCCGATTGTCCTGCATCTGGGGCATGACACGCATAACGATCGCAACGAAGAGATAGCCCAGGAGCACCTTCTCGATAATGTCGAGGACGAAATATGTATCGAGGAATGACCAGCCTGCCGCCTCTTTCTTTTCCATCATCCCCAAGACTTCCGCAGCTATGAAATTGTAGCGTCTTATGTATTCGTCGAAACTAATAATAGGTTAAACCACCGCCCAACATCTCGCAGTTCGAGCGAGTCGCCCGAAGAGCCGAATCGTTTTTCGCATGGATTGTTCGATGCTCATATGCTTTGCCGATCCTTTGCAGAAACGGCAGCGATCACAGCCACGGGCTGATCAAGGGATGCCGAAATTATCGCTCGGCGAACGTTTCCCTGATAGGGATGGTGCGGTCGAGAAGACTCGAACTTCCACGGGTTGCCCCACAGCGACCTCAACGCTGCGCGTCTACCAATTCCGCCACGACCGCATCGTGGTAGGTGCCGATTTGCTTCGGCGGGGCAGCATGTAGCAAAAGCATTTGGGGTGCACAAGGGCGATATGACAGTTTTTTTGAAAACCTTTCACGGCATTTGAATTGGCCGGAAAACGGGTCCATATAGGTCTCCTGCCGCCCCTGTTTCGTCAGGCATTTGGGACAGGCGGCAAGGAATGGCCATGCTTCGCACCGATCTCGAATTCTCCATGCTCCCGAAACTCGGCACCCGCCCGGTGCGCTGGCGCATCGCCGATGGACTCGTTGCCTATGAGGCGGCGGTGGAGACGATGGAGCGCGAGGTGGCGGCAATCGGAGAAGGCGGCGACGAGCTTGTCTGGCTCGTGGAACATCCGCCGCTCTATACTGCCGGCACCAGCGCCAATGCGGGCGACCTCGTCCAGCCGGATCGCTTTCCGGTCTTTGCGACGGGACGCGGCGGTGAATATACCTATCACGGACCCGGTCAGCGCGTCGCCTATGTCATGCTCGACCTGAAGCGCAGGCGCCAGGATGTACGCGCCTTTGTCGCCGCGCTCGAGGAGGTCGTCATCCGTACGCTCGACATGATGAACGTGCGCGGCGAGCGCCGCGAGGATCGTGTCGGCGTCTGGGTTCGCCGCCCGGAAAAGCCGTTGCTGCCAGACGGCACGATGGCTGAAGACAAGATTGCCGCCCTCGGCATCCGGCTGCGCAAATGGGTGACCTTCCACGGCCTGTCGCTCAACGTCGATCCCGATCTCGATCATTTCAGCGGCATCGTGCCCTGCGGGATATCTGCCTATGGCGTCACCAGCCTCGTCGATCTCGGCCTTCCCCTCATGATGGCGGATGTGGACATCCGGCTGCGCGCCGCTTTCGAGACGGTTTTTGGTGAAACGGTCAATGACGCCTGACCGTTTGCGGGGTTTCACGGGCTTGATTTGCACGCCTTTCCCGTGATTGATGGGCACTGTTCCCATAAGAATCGGCAGCCATGTCAAAGCCCCATCAAAATTCCCTGCAGGGCATGGCAATCATGTCCGGCGCCATGTTCATTCTGCCCACCATGGATGCCATCGCCAAATATATGGCGACCTTTGAGGCGATGTCGCCGGGTCAGGTCACCTTCTATCGCTTCTTCTTCCAGATCGCCTGCACCCTGCCGATTCTCTTTGCTCTTTTTGGACGCAGGGCGCTTTCCGCAAAGCGGCCGTGGATGAATCTGCTGCGCGGCGTGTTGCACGGGGCAGCGAGCCTGCTGTTTTTTGTCGCCGTCAAATACATGCCGCTGGCCGACGTATTTGCCATCTATTTCGTCGAGCCTTTCATGCTGACCGCCATGTCGGCCCTGTTCCTTGGAGAGAAGGTCGGCTGGCGCCGCTGGATGGCGATCGCTGTCGGTTTCGGCGGCGCCATGATTGTCATCCAGCCGAGTTACGAGATTTTCGGCCTGAAGGCGCTGCTGCCGGTAGCCTGCGCCTTTCTCTTCTCGCTCTACCTTTTCCTCAATCGCGCGATCGGCGAGGCTGATTCGCCGCTCACCATGCAGACGATGGCCGGCATCGGCGGAACGATCTTCATGGCGGCCGCCCTTCTCGTCGGCAGCAGCGCCGGCAATGGGGACTTCGCCATATCCCTGCCCTCCTCCGGCCTCGGCCTTGCGCTGCTTCTCGCCCTCGGCTCGATCTCAGGATATGCGCACATGCTGGTGGTGCGAGCGTTCCGGCTTGCACCGCTGTCGCTGCTTGCCCCGTTCCAATATTTCGAGATCATCTCGGCCACCGTGCTCGGCTATGCGCTGTTCAATGATTTCCCGAATTTCTCCAAATGGATCGGCATTTTCATCATCGTCGCATCCGGCCTCTTCATCATCTGGCGAGAGCGGCTGCAGGCGCGATCGCTAAAATCTTCGTGATTCCCTCAGCAGCCGGTTAACTCCCCTTCTTGAGGGATCGTCAATTCGCAGTCGCTAAAACTGTCTCCGGCTTCATGATGAAGCCTGGAGTTAAAACATGAGCGAATTCCGTCTCGCTTTTCCGGCCTGTGTCGTGGCCGGCAAGCATCGGCTGACGGCCGAAGATATCGTGCTGTTGCGCAAACATGCTTTCCCCGAGGGCATCCGGACGTCCCAGGATGTCGTTGCAATGTTGGCGCTCAACAATTCCTGCCCCGAAAAATGTACCGAGTGGAACGCTTTCTTCGTAGAGCAGATCGCCGGTTTCATCGTCCATTACACCTATCCGCAGGGCTCGCTTGATGAAATCAACGTTGCCTGGATCATGCGCATGTTCACAACCGACGGCATCGTCAACTCGGCGCTGGAGCTTGAGCTCATTCTTCACGTCATGGAGATTTCAGCCGATGTCCCGGGTGAATTGAGAGCGCTTGCCCTCGACCAGCTTCGCCTGGCGATTACAGACGGCATCGGCGGCTATAAGCTGTCGCGCGCCGTCGAGCACAAGAACATCACACGCCAGGACGTCGATTTTGCGATGCGCATCTTCAGAAGCATCGCCGCAGACGGGGTGATCGCCGTGTCGCCGCCCGAATATGGCGTCCTCCATCAGATCGAGCAGGCAACGCTGCCGGGCGCCAACCATCCGCACTGGGCTGGGATCATGGCCGCGGTCACGCTGCGCGATCGCTCGGAACCGCCGCGCAGCCGCTGGCTGCGCATCATCGACGAGGAATCGGTCGCGGGAGCGGCCGTCGCCTGACATTAAGCGGCTTAATCTCACGTCTCCCGCCTGCCGGTTCCAAGCCCGATTGTGCGTTCCGGTGTTTTATGCGTAAAACTCCGGAACGCATTTCTGGGTGGAGTCTCGATGTTCAAGAAAATCCTGATCGCGAATCGCGGCGAGATTGCCTGCCGCGTGCTCAAGACCGCGCGCCGCATGCGCATTTTGACCGTTGCGGTCTATTCGGACGCGGATCGGGATGCGCTGCATGTCGAAATGGCCGACGAAGCCGTCCATATCGGCCCCGCCGCAGCGTCGGAAAGCTACCTGGTCGCCGACAAGATTATCGCCGCCTGCAAGGCGACCGGCGCCGAGGCGGTGCATCCCGGTTACGGATTTCTCTCCGAGCGCGCCTCTTTCTGCGACGAGCTGGAAAAGCAGGGCATCGTCTTCATCGGCCCGAAGCCGAAGGCCATCATGGCGATGGGCGACAAGATCGAATCGAAGAAGTTCGCCAATGCGGCCGGCGTCTCCACCGTGCCCGGCCATCTCGGCATCATCGAGGACGCTGCGCGCGCGGAAAAGATCGCTGGCGGCATCGGCTATCCGGTCATGATCAAGGCGTCTGCCGGCGGCGGCGGCAAGGGCATGCGCATTGCCTGGAACGAGGCCGAGGTGCGCGACGGCTTCGAGCGCGCCCGCTCCGAGGCGAAGAGCTCCTTCGGGGACGACCGCGTCTTCATCGAGAAGTTCATCGTCGAGCCGCGCCATATCGAGATCCAGGTGCTGGCTGATGCGCATGGCAAGGTCGTCTATCTCGGCGAGCGGGAATGCTCGATCCAGCGGCGGAACCAGAAGGTGGCGGAAGAGGCGCCCTCGCCTTTCCTCGACGAAAAAACGCGCAAGGCTATGGGCGAACAATCGGTGGCGCTGGCGAAAACCGTCGACTACCAGAGCGCCGGCACCGTCGAATTCATCGTCGACCGCGACCGCAATTTCTATTTCCTCGAAATGAACACCCGCCTGCAGGTCGAGCATCCGGTGACCGAACTCATCACCGGCATTGATCTCGTCGAACAGATGATCCGCATCGCCGCGGGAGAGCCGCTCAGCTTCAGCCAGGAGGATGTCAGACTGGACGGCTGGGCGATCGAAAGCCGGCTCTATGCCGAAGATCCATACCGCAACTTCCTGCCTTCGGTCGGCCGCCTGACACGCTACCGGCCTCCGGCCGAAGGCAGGACCGGCAACATTGTCGTCCGCAACGATACCGGCGTCTACGAGGGCGCCGAGATCTCGATGTATTACGACCCGATGATCGCCAAGCTCTGCACCTGGGCGCCGACGCGCAGCGAAGCGATCGAGGCCATGGGTCGGGCGCTGGACGGCTTCGTCGTCGACGGCATCGAGCACAATGTTCCCTTCCTGTCGGCGCTGATGAAACATCCGCGCTGGCGCGAGGGCCGCCTTTCCACTGGCTTCATTGCCGAGGAATATCCTGACGGTTTCGCGCCGATGAAGCCGGACCGGCAGGAGGAAGCCATGCTTTCCGCAATCGCGCTGTCTGCCTCGCTCATCGAAGCGAACCGCCGCGAACGTTTCGCCGATCGCCTGCGCGCCGCATCGGCCACACTGCGGGAGCATTGGGTGGTCAAAACAGGAGACAGCTACGTCGCTGTCAGATTGCTCGATGGCCTCGTCACTATTCCTTTCGATATGGAGATGGAGATCGAGGGTGAAAGCCGGAGCGTTGTCACCGATTGGAGACCGGGCGATCCGGTCTGGAGCGGCAGGGTCGGCGACCAGGATATTGCCGCGCAGATCCGCCCCGTCCTCAACGGCCTGCGGATCGACTGGCAGGGACTGTCGGTGATCGCCAAGGTCTTTTCGCCGCGCCATGCGGAACTCGACAGGCTGATGCCGGTGAAGCTGCCGCCGGATACCTCTAGGCTCCTGCTCTGCCCGATGCCCGGCCTGGTCGTGTCCATCGCGGTCGCCGAGGGTCAGGAGGTCAAGGCCGGTGAGACGCTTGCGATCGTCGAGGCGATGAAGATGGAAAACGTCTTGCGCGCCGAGCGCGATCTCGTCGTCTCGAAGATCAATGCCGCCGCCGGCGAAAGCCTGGCCGTCGACGCCGTCATCATGGAATTCGCTTGAGCCCTGCTCGCCAGCCATGTCAAGCTTGGCCGATGCAAGCAGTTGGGAACCGACAAATTAGCAGGAGATAGGAAGATGGACGTTCGCGCCGCCGTAGCCGTTCAGGCTGGAAAACCGCTTGAAGTGATGACCGTGCAGCTGGAGGGGCCGAAGGCCGGCGAAGTGCTGGTGGAGGTCAAGGCGACGGGCATCTGCCACACCGACGATTTCACCCTGTCGGGCGCCGATCCGGAAGGCCTGTTCCCCGCCATCCTCGGCCATGAGGGCGCCGGCATCGTCGTCGATGTCGGCCCGGGTGTGACCTCGGTCAAGAAGGGCGACCATGTCATTCCGCTTTACACGCCGGAATGCCGTGAATGTTATTCCTGCACGTCGCGCAAGACCAATCTCTGCACCGCCATCCGCGCCACCCAGGGCCAGGGCGTCATGCCGGACGGCACCTCGCGCTTCTCGATCGGCAAGGACAAGATCCATCACTATATGGGCTGCTCGACCTTCGCCAATTACACGGTGCTGCCGGAGATCGCGCTCGCCAAGATCAACCCAGACGCGCCCTTCGACAAGGTCTGCTACATCGGCTGCGGCGTCACCACCGGCATCGGCGCCGTCATCAACACCGCCAAGGTCGAGGTCGGATCGACGGCAATCGTCTTCGGGCTCGGCGGCATCGGCCTGAACGTCATTCAGGGCCTGCGGCTTGCCGGCGCCGACATGATCATCGGCGTCGATATCAACCCGGATCGCAAGGCCTGGGGCGAGAAGTTCGGCATGACGCATTTCGTCAATCCGAAGGAGGTCGGCGACGACATCGTGCCCTATCTGGTCAACATGACCAAGCGTAACGGCGACCTGATCGGCGGCGCCGACTACACCTTCGACTGCACCGGCAACACCAAGGTCATGCGCCAGGCGCTGGAGGCCAGCCATCGCGGCTGGGGCAAATCGGTCATCATCGGCGTGGCCGGCGCCGGCCAGGAAATCTCGACACGGCCGTTCCAGCTGGTGACCGGCCGCAACTGGATGGGCACCGCCTTCGGCGGCGCGCGCGGCCGCACCGACGTGCCGAAGATCGTCGACTGGTACATGCAGGGCAAGATCCAGATCGATCCGATGATCACCCACACCATGCCGCTCGAAGACATCAACAAGGGCTTCGACCTGATGCACAGGGGTGAAAGCATCCGCGGCGTGGTGGTCTATTGATGCCTGCAGCAAGCTACCGGGTCGATCTGAGGACTCTCGATGAGCTCCCCGCGCGGGAGCTCTACGACCTCCTGCGAATGCGGGTCGATGTCTTCGTCGTCGAGCAGAACTGTCCCTATCCGGAACTCGACGGCAAGGACATCGATGCCCTGCATCTCAGACTGCTGGAGGGCGGTGACCTCCTGGCGGCGGCGCGGATCCTCAAACCGCATGAGCCGCAGGACCCGTCCAAGATCGGCCGCGTCGTCGTCTCGCCTGCCCATCGCGGCAAACGTCTGGGCGACGCATTGATGCGTGAATCGATCACCGCCTGTGAGCGGCGTTATCCGGCAAATCCGATTGCCTTGTCAGCGCAGGCCCATCTGCGCCGCTTCTACGAATCCTTCGGCTTTGTCGGGACGTCGCAGGAATATCTGGAAGACGGCATTCCCCATATCGATATGGTCAGACGGCCGGCCATTCAGATGGCATGAGGACACCGCCATGATCTATGTCGACGCTGATGCCTGCCCGGTGAAGCCGGAGATCCTGAAGGTTGCCGAACGCCACGGCCTCGAAGTCACGTTCGTCGCCAATTCCGGCCTGCGCCCGTCCCGCGACCCGATGGTCCACAACGTCATCGTCTCCAACGCCTTCGATGCCGCCGACAACTGGATCGCCGAGCGCGCCAGCGCCGGCGACGTCGTCGTTACCGCCGACGTGCCGCTTGCCGTGCGCTGCGTCGCCGCCGGCGCCTTCGTCAGCGGTCCGACCGGGCGTGTTTTCGACGAGAGCAATATCGGCATGGCGAGCGCCATGCGCGATCTTGGTGCACATTTGCGCGAAACCGGGGAAAGCAAAGGTTACAACGCCGCCTTCAGCCCGAAAGACCGCTCGCGTTTCCTCGAAACCTTCGACCGCCTCTGCCGCCGCGCCAAGAAACTTTCCGCCGAGGCCGGCGGCCAGTCATGACCTCTTTGGCGGCTGGCAAGAAACGGGTGGCATGGCAGCCATGCCGATTCCTACCTTGAAGACAGCCGTTCCCTCACTGATATAGGCACTATCGCAGACGACTGCGGCGTCCTGAGGATGCACCGTCGCGGGGACGGCCTCGCTCTTGAACAAGGAGAGGCGTATGGCCTGGTTTCTGCTTTTTCTCGCTGGGCTTTTTGAATGTGGCTGGGCGATCGGCCTTAAATACACCGAGGGTTTCACGCGGCCGCTGCCGACGGCGCTGACTGTCATTTCCATGGTGGTGAGCGTCGTCCTGCTCGGCCTGGCGGTGAAGTACCTGCCGATCGGCACCGCTTATGCGGTGTGGACCGGCATCGGCACGGTCGGCACCGTGCTCCTCGGCATTTGGCTGCTCGGCGATCAGGCAAGCGTCTCCCGCCTTGCCTGCATCATGCTAATCGTCGGCGGCATCGCCGGTCTCAAGCTGACAGCCTGAAATAAGCTTGATGGGCGTCACCGACGCCCCTCAGCAATCGCTCACGCTGCCTTACGGTTGTCGACGGAGAAAGCGCCGGCACCCGAGAAGAACAGGTAGAGGAAGACGAAGCAGAACAGAATCGCCGCGTCGCCCTGGTTGAGGGCCGGGAAGAAGCTTTTCGGCGCATGTGCCATGAAATAGGCGACCGCCATTTCGCCGGCCAGCAGGAAGGCCACGGGCCGCGTCATCAGGCCGACGAGAATAAGAACTCCGCCGACAAGCTCCAGAAGAGCCGCGAAAAGAATCAACGGCGGCAGCGAGCCCGGCATCTGCTCAGCCGGGAAGGCGAAAAGCTTCATGGTGCCGTGCTCGATAAACAGCAGCGCGGTGATGATTCTGAGAGCGGCTAGCCCATAGGGGCGATAGGCGGAAAGACGCTCGAAAGTTGACATTAAACCTCTCCATTAAAGAAATTGCAGCCGAGCGTTAGCCCGTCTCCGGCCGCGATTGAACACACGGATCGCTGACGGCCGTTCACTTTTTCGACAGCAGGCAACGCGGCCAGATATCAGAGCGGGATGTTGTCGTGTTTTTTCCAGGGATTGGCGAGATCCTTGTTGCGCAGCATCTTCAGACCGCGCGCCAGCCGCCGCCGGGTCGAATGCGGCATGATCACCTCGTCGACATAACCGCGCTCGGCAGCGACGAAGGGCGACAGGAACCTGTCCTCGTACATTTTCGTATGGGCGGCGATCTTCTCCGGATCGGCGATATCCTTGCGGAAGATGATCTCGACGGCACCCTTGGCGCCCATCACGGCGATCTGCGCAGTCGGCCAGGCATAATTCAAATCACCGCGCAGATGTTTCGACGCCATCACGTCATAGGCGCCGCCAAAGGCCTTGCGGGTGATCACGGTGAGCTTCGGCACCGTCGCCTCGGCATAGGCGAAGAGCAGCTTGGCGCCGTGCTTGATCAGGCCCCCATATTCCTGCGCCGTGCCCGGCAGAAAGCCCGGCACGTCGACGAAAGTGACGATCGGAATGTTGAAGCAGTCGCAGAAGCGCACGAAGCGCGCCGCCTTGCGCGAGGCGTCGCTGTCGAGCACGCCGGCCAGCACCATCGGCTGGTTGGCGACGAAACCGACCGTGGAGCCCTCGACGCGGCCGAAGCCGCAGACGATGTTTTTGGCGAAGCTCTCCTGGATCTCGAAGAAATCCCCCTCGTCCGCCACCTTCCGGATCAGTTCCTTGATGTCGTAGGGCTTGTTGGCACTCGCCGGCACTAGGGTGTCAAGCGACGCATCGGTCTCGGTCACCGATTGATAACATTCGATCTCCGGCACCGGCGACGTGTTCGAAAGCGGCAGGAAATCGATCAGCCGGCGCACCTGCAACAGCGTATCGACATCATTCTCATAGGCGCCGTCGGCGATCGATGAGCGTGTCGTGTGCACCGTAGCGCCGCCAAGCTCCTCAGCTGTCACCGTCTCGTTGGTCACGGTCTTTACCACATCGGGACCGGTGACGAACATGTAGGAGGTGTCGCGCACCATGAAGATGAAATCGGTCATCGCAGGCGAATAGACGTCGCCGCCGGCGCAGGGGCCCATGATCACCGAGATCTGCGGAATGACGCCCGAGGCAAGCACATTGCGCTGGAAGACTTCGGCATAACCGCCAAGCGCGGCGACTCCTTCCTGGATGCGGGCGCCGCCGGCGTCGTAGATGCCGACGATCGGCGCGCGGTTCTTCAGCGCCATGTCCTGCACCTTCATGATCTTCTCGGCATGCGCTTCCGAAAGCGAGCCACCGAAGACGGTGAAGTCCTTGGCGAAGACGAAGACCGTGCGGCCGTTGACCGTGCCCCACCCGCTGACGACGCCGTCGCCGGCGATACGGCTCTTATCCATGCCGAAATCGGTGGAGCGGTGCTCCACGAACATGTCGAACTCTTCGAAGGTGCCCTCGTCGAGGAAGAGGTCGATGCGCTCGCGCGCCGTCAGCTTGCCGCGCTTGTGCTGAGCATCGATCCGCTCCTTGCCACCGCCGAGACGCGCGATGCCGCGGCGGCGTTCCAGTTCTTCGAGAATTTCCTTCATGCGATCTCCCCTCGCCGCTCTCGCGGTCGATATGCGCTAGCGGCTGCGTCCGCTGAGCGAGAAAACCGAGCGGATCCGTGCCGCGACGTCCTCGGCCATGATGTCGTCGGCAAGTTTCGGGTCGGCGGCCATACTGGTTACGTCGAAGGCGCTGACGGCAATCACCGAGCCGTCGTCGACCGAAGCCGCGTCAACCCTGATTTTGGCGACGTTGCGGTCCTTTTGGAAACCGAGTCCCTTCTCAATCGAAACCACGCGAATTGTCAGCACTACCCGCGGCAGCACGGTGTCGCGCATCGTTGCATTGATGGCGGCATTGACGCGCTCGTTGATCCCGGCAAGCAGCTCGGCGGGGATGTTCGGGCCGGAGAGAACGACAGCGCTGCGCACATCATAGAGCGGTGCCTTCGGCTTGTTGGCCGAGAGGCTGCCGCAGGCCGTCAGCGCAATACAGACGAGCACGGTCCGGCAAGAACTCGATCTCAGCCAATCCATCGCAAAATCCCGCACCACCCCGTTGGAGTCGCAGATTTCGCCATAATGTCTGAGAAGGCAATATGTTTCAGGCGCTTAGGGCGAAAAAAACATCCGCTGCCGCCTTGAACTCGGCAAAGCGCTTGGCTCTTCGCTCCTCGGCTTCCTCGTCCCGCCCCCAATGCTCGATCGTCCAGTCTTCGTCGAGATGAGCAAGCGACCACGTCGCCTCCGCCGTCAGCCGGCCCTCGGCAAACGCGAGCGCCAGGATCGCCGAGCCGGTCAGCGTCGTGACCGTATGGAGGGCAGCGAGCGCCATGGGACTCTGATGCCGCGCCAGTGTCACGGCGAAGGCCGCGGTCGCCTCTCGCGGCTGTTCGTGAGGCATCACCCCTTCGACGAGGATGAAACGGGCGCCGAGATCATGGGCCGCCCAGTCGATTACCGGGTCCCAACGCTCCCTCTGGCGCTCGACCAACAGCTCCGGCGTGTCGGCGCGGTAGCAGATGAGGTCGCTCGAGGAAAAGCGGAGAATGTCTTCGAAAATGGCCTGCGTATTGGTTGCCACGCCATCGAGCGCGGTGTTGACCAGCCGGGTCACCGGCATGGTGACCGGATCGATTTCCTCGCCCTGCCCACGCCATTCGGCGGCGACAAGCTGTGCGAGCGCCACTGTGGGAACGGCAAGAACCTGCCGTGCCGGCGTGCGCACCGACTTGCCGTCGAGCGTGATCGCGAAGCTGCCCTCGTGCTCGGCGACCGCCACGTCGGTATAGAAACGCTTCGGCAGCGGCTTCTTCATCTGGATCTGCGCCCGACGGATGGGATCGGGATGGCTCAGACCCTCGGAAAGATCGTTCAGCAGATCGCGCATGGGCTCACCTCAAGAAAAATGGCGCAATATCTCGTTCGGATGATAGGCGATCGCATCGGCGCCGTTGGCGATCAGTTCATCCACGCTGGCATAGCCCCAGGCAACACCGATCGCTTTTGCGCCGGCAGCCTTTGCCATTTGCATATCGTAAACCGCATCGCCAATGACAATGGTATCGGCGGCATTCATCCCGGTTTCGTCGCAACATTCCGTCACCATTGCCGGATGCGGCTTGGAGGGGCAGTCGTCGGCGGTGCGCGCAACGACGAAATGCCTGTCGAAGCCGTGCGTGTCCATTACGAGCTTCAAACCGCGGCGGGATTTACCCGTCACCGCCCCGATCAGCAGATCCTCGCGGCCGCTGATCGCATCGATCATCTCGCGGATTCCGGCAAACAGCGGCTCCCGGTACTCGAGATCCTGACGCACGATGGTAAACAGCGATTTGTAATGCGCCGTCATCTCGACGTCTTCCTGCTCGACGTGCGGCTTGCCCTGCATGCGGGCTATGGCGATATCCAGCGACAGGCCGATAATGGCCTTGGTGTCCTCAAATCGCGGCTCAGCCTTGCCGAACTTCTCGAAGGTGCGCCGCATGGTTTCATGGATAAGCCCGGCACTGTCGACCAAGGTGCCGTCGCAATCAAAAAGCGCAAGTTTCATTCTTGGTCGTCCAGGATGGGAGCCGAATTTTCATCGAAGCCGAGCAGGTTCCAGCTCTGCACCATATGCGGCGGCAGAGGCGCGGTGACGCGCAGGCGCCCCCCTGAGGGATGCGGGATGTCGATATGGCGGGCGTGCAGGTGCAGCCGCTTCTGGATACCGCCGGGAAAATCCCAGTTCGGATCGTCGTCGAAATATTTGGGATCGCCTATGATCGGATGGCCGATATGCAAGGCATGGACACGCAGCTGGTGCGTGCGCCCTGTATAGGGCTCCATCTCCAGCCAGGCGAGACGTTGCGCCGCCGTCTCGACGATGCGGTAGTAGGACACGGCATGATCGGCGCCGTCTTCGCCATGCTTGGCGATGCGCATGCGGTCGCCATCAGCGGTCGGCTCTTTGACGAGCCAGGTCGAAATCTTGTCCTCACGCTTGCGCGGCACGCCTTTGACCAGAGACCAATAGGTCTTCTTCGTATCGCGCTCGCGGAAGGCGGCGGTCAGCTTCTGTGCCGCACCCCGGGTACGGGCGATGACGAGCACGCCTGACGTATCGCGGTCGAGGCGGTGGACGAGCCGCGGCTTCTCGCCCTTCGGGCTGGTCCAGGCCTCAAGCATCTGGTCGATATGCCTGGCGACGCCGGAGCCGCCCTGGACGGCAAGGCCGGGCGGTTTGTTGAGGACAATCACCTTTTCGTCCTCGTGCAGCACCATGCGTGACAGGAGGTCGAAATCCGTGGAATGTTTGAGATCCTTGCCGGCGATCGGCCCGGTTTTCAGCTTGGCGTCGACATCGAGCGGCGGCACGCGTACCGTCTGGCCGGGCTGCACGCGTGCATCCGATTTCACCCGTCCGCCGTCCACACGTATTTGGCCGGAGCGCAGCAGCTTCTGCAGCGGCCCGAAGCCCAGCCCGGGAAAATGAACCTTGAACCAGCGATCGAGCCGCATGCCCGCCTCGTCGGCTTCAACCTTGATATGTTCTATGCCAGCCATGAATAGTCTTTCGGAAATTGCAGCGCGGGCCAAGCCGGCGTTCTTGCCGCAGCCTTAGAGCATTTTCATGCAAAACGGAAACCGGAATCAGACCAAAGCGCGCATGATGGCGAGGCCCGCGAACACGGCCGCCATCGAAAGGCCGACGCTGGCTGCTATGTAGAGGCCGCCGGCGACAGCCTCGCCGCGCTCGAAGAGCGAGATGGCATCGAGCGAGAAAGCAGAGAAGGTGGTGAAGCCGCCGAGAAAGCCGGTGATCAGCAGCAGGCGCAGTTCCATCGATGCGTTGAACTTCCGCGCGACCAGTTCGGCGAAGACACCGATGACGAAGCAGCCGACGACATTGACGGCAAGAGTGCCCCAGGGAAAGGCCGGTCCCATGAGCTTTAGCGCCCATTGGCCGACATAATATCTGAGGACGGAACCGATTGCGCCGCCCAGCGCGACAAGGAGAGCCTGAATCATAAGCCGGATTTACCTCAGTTCGGCGACGACTCCAATGGAACCGCGCGGATTCTTGCCACTCGGTAAAATGCCAATGATTTTGTTACGATGGCACCAAGACCATGCGAATATCGTGATGGCATGACGCAGCTCCTGTCCATATCGGCCAACAGCGCCGCCATTGCCTTCGAATCGCTGAGGATCCCCCAGCGCGTCGCTACGAGCACGGCGGCGCGTGATGCAAAGCGCATCGCTGACCGGCAATTGAACGGCGGGGCGTCCGATCAGGCCGAGGAGCCCTCCAGCATCATTCAGTCGACGGAGGTGGCGCTCGACCTGATGGCAAAGGGCAACCAGCAACCACAGACAGGCCTGCGGCAGGCGCTGCAATCCTACGAGGATGTCTAACAGACAAGCCGCTTCCAATAGAAAGCCCGCGACTGTAATCGCAACCGCAGGCTCTCTGTGTGAATCGGCCGGCCCTACTTGCCCTGGGCCGGCAGCACCTGCAGCACCAGATCGACCTTGCCGGCTTTCTCGAAGCTCAGCGTCACCGGCACCGTGTCACCCTGTTTAAATGGCGTCTTCACCTTCTGAAACATCAGATGCAGGCCGCCGGGCTCGAGCTTGACCGTTTCGCCCGCGGCAATGGCGATGCCATCCTTCAGCTGGCGCATCCGCATGACATTGTCCTTGGTAGCCATCTCGTGGATCTGAACCTCGCCCGCCGCGGGCGAGCTGATGGAGAGCAGGCGATCATCCATCTTGCCGTTGTTCTTCACCGTGAAAAAGCCGCCGCCGACCGGCTGGCCGGGCAGCATCGCTTTGGCGAAGGCGCCGGAGATTTCGAGGTCGCCGGCCTTGACTGTGTCGCCGGCTGGCATTGCTGCCGACATGTCCATGCCGGGCATGGGGGACATTCCGGACATGTTCATCCCGGCCATATCGTCATGGTCGTGGCCATGATCATCACCGGCAACGATTTTCAGCAGCGGCGCCGGGCTTTTAAGCGCGTGCGGATCGCCGCCTTCTCCGGCCACCTGATCCCAGGCCGTGACCTTATCGCCGCACAGCTGCGTCACCGGAAAGGCAAGCGAGCTGCCGGCTTCGACGCCCGACACCTTGCCCTGGATGACGAAGGTATCGTAGAAATCATCGGAAAGATTGCCGTTCTTCCAGCGGATCTCGATGGCGCCCGCCTTCACCTTGTCGCCGTGATTGTCGTAGCTCTTCTGGTAATCGCCCTTGATCACCTCGAGTTCCCAGTCGGCCTTCGGCTGCGGCTTGGCGAAGACGAAGCCTTCCGGCAGTTTGACCCGCACTTCCGTGGTCGCCTTGCCATCGCAGCCGTGCGGCACCTGCAGCGTCGCAAGAATGGTGCTGTCGAGCTTCGCCTCCTTGTCGAGGAAGGTGACATGCGCCTCGGCGCCTGCGAAGGCGGTTGCGGAAAGAAGCGCGGCAAGCGCTAAAGTCTTGATTGTTTTCATCGGATATCTCCTCGCCGGCCGCGGCCCTCTTCGGGCGAACCGGCATTTTGCGTCATAGGTTGCGGAGGCAGATCAGATGAGGGTGGGAGGTCCACGCGAATTCGGTCGGCTGACGGCACTGACGGTGACAACGGCTGCAGTCTCGATTGGCGGATTGACGAGCGAGGCGAGCTTGCGCTCGAGCCACCAACCCGCATCCGGCGTCGGCAGGATCACCGATGCAGACAGCCGGCAGGCTTCGCAATTCGGCTTGAAGCCGACAGTCTTGCCTCCGGCCTCCTTCACGGTGACGCAGAGCGAGGCAAAGCTGCCGTCGGGCAGCACGTAGGCCGCGGCATCATAACCATCGGAAGCGACAGTCTGCGGCGCTTGATGGGTGAATCCGAGCAAAAGTAGGCCCAAGGCGCAAAGCATGCGCAGGAAGAGCGTCGCTTTCAGTCCTGTCTGCCGCATGAGATCCCCTTCAACAGCATGTCGCGATAGCCGTTTTCCCAGCCGAATGCAAAAGCAGATTTGCCGCAGATCGCGCCCTTCCCTGACTTTGGCGACAAAAATTTGTCAGGTCACGACATTTGGCCTTGCCAAGCGCTGCGCCCGCCGGATAATTGCGGCCAACCCTGTTGGGAGAATCCGGTGCTTCTGCCACCGGTGCCGAAGGAGCAACCGCCCCGGAAACTCTCAGGCCAAAGGACCAGCAAGGGGGCAGACGGAACTCTGGAGAGAAGCGTTTTCGAAACGCTCGCCGAAGGGATAACAATCTCAGGCAAAGGGACAGAGGGGGCTCAGGAGAGAAGCGCGCAGCCGCGCCTTCAGATTTGAGCCCGCGCCTTAATAAGAGGCGCAAACCCCGGAGGCGTCGTTTGGACGATACTGCTGCCCTCAAGAAAACCCCGCTGCATGCCCTGCATCTTTCGCTCGGCGCCCGCATGGTGCCGTTTGCTGCTTACGACATGCCAGTGCAATATCCGGCGGGCGTCATGAAGGAACATCTTCATACCCGCGCCGAGGCTGGCCTCTTCGACGTCTCCCACATGGGCCAGGTCATCGTGAAGGCGAAGTCGGGCAGCTATGAGGATGCGGCGCTGGCGCTGGAAAGCCTGGTGCCGGTCGATATTCTCGGGCTCCCGGCCGGCCGCCAGCGATACGGCTTCTTTACCGACGACACCGGCGGCATCCTCGACGATCTGATGATCACCCATGTCGACGACCACCTTTTCGTTGTCGTCAACGCCGCCTGCAAGGAGGCCGATCTGGCCCATCTGCAGACCCACATCGGCGACCAGTGCGACATCACGCTTCTGAACCGCGCCTTGATCGCGCTGCAGGGACCGCGCGCGGTCGAGGTTCTCGCCGAGCTCTGGGCCGACGTCGCGGCGATGAAATTCATGGATGTGCGCCACTGCCGGCTGCACGACGTTTCCTGCCTGGTTTCGCGCTCCGGCTATAGTGGCGAGGACGGCTTCGAAATCTCCGTCCCGGCCGACAAGGCCGAAGATGTCGCTATGCGGTTGCTCGAACATCCGGACGTCCAGGCGATCGGCCTCGGCGCCCGTGACTCGCTGCGTCTGGAAGCCGGCCTTTGCCTTTATGGCAATGATATCGATACGACCACCTCGCCGGTCGAGGCAGCGCTCGAATGGGCTATGCAGAAGGCGCGGCGCACGGGCGGGGCCCGAGCCGGCGGCTTTCCGGGCTCCGGCCGCATCCTCTCCGAACTCGAAAACGGCGCCGCCCGCCGTCGTGTCGGCCTGAAGCCGGAAGGCAAGGCGCCGGTGCGCGGCCATGCCAAGCTCTACGCCGATGCCGAGGGAAAGGTCGAAATCGGTGAAGTCACGTCGGGCGGCTTCGGCCCCAGCGTCGAAGGTCCCGTCGCCATGGGCTACGTGCCCGTCTCCCATTCGACCGTAGGGACCCTTGTCTACGCCGAGGTGCGCGGCAAGTTCCTGCCGGTCACCGTCTCCGCCCTGCCCTTCGTCAAGCCGACCTACAAACGCTGAAACCCTGTTTCCCTAGAGGATATTTCCATGCTGAAATTTACCGCTGAACATGAATGGCTCGAACTTGACGGCGATGTCGCAACCGTCGGCATCACCACCTATGCCGTCGAACAGTTGGGCGATCTTGTCTTCGTCGAACTGCCTGAAGTGGGCAAGAGCTTCGCCAAGAACGACGACGCCGCAACCGTTGAATCCGTCAAGGCGGCCTCCGAGGTCTATTGTCCGCTCGATGGCGAGATCACCGCGGTCAACGAGGCGATCGTCGCCGACCCCTCGCTCATCAACTCCGACCCTCAAGGCGCCGGCTGGTTCTTCAAGCTGAAGCTCAAGAACCCCGCCGATGCCGATGGTCTGCTCGATGAGGCCGCCTACAAGGAGCTCACCGCGTAATGACGACGCCGACCGAATTCCAGTTCACCGATTATCAGCCCTACGATTTCGCCAATCGCCGTCACATCGGCCCCTCGCCGACCGAGATGACCGAGATGCTGAAGGTGATCGGCTATAACAGCCTCGACGGCCTGATCGACGCGACGCTGCCGCCCGCCATCCGTCAGAAGGCGCCGCTCGTCTGGGGCGCGCCGATGACCGAGCGCGAAGCGCTCGACAAACTGCGCGAGACGGCAAACAAGAACAAGGTGCTGGTCTCGTTGATCGGCCAGGGCTACTACGGCACGATCACGCCGCCGGTCATTCAGCGCAACATTCTGGAAAACCCCGCCTGGTACACGGCCTATACGCCCTATCAGCCTGAGATCAGCCAAGGCCGTCTCGAAGCGCTGCTCAACTATCAGACGATGATCTGCGACTTGACCGGCCTCGACGTCGCCAACGCCTCGCTGCTTGACGAGGCGACCGCCGCCGCCGAAGGCATGGCGATGGCCGAGCGCGTTTCGAAGTCGAAGGCGAAAGCCTTCTTCGTCGATGCCGATTGCCATCCGCAGACCATCGCCCTCATTCGCACCCGTGCCGAGCCGCTTGGCTGGCAGGTCATCGTCGGCAATCCCTTCACCGATCTCGATCCCGTCGACGTCTTTGGCGCGATCTTCCAATATCCCGGCACGCACGGTCACCTGCATGACTTCACCGGCCTGATTGCGCGCCTGCACCAGGCTGGCGCCATCGCAATCGTTGCCGCCGATATTCTCGCGCTGACGCTGCTGAAATCGCCGGGCGAGATGGGCGCCGATATAGCCGTCGGCTCTTCGCAGCGTTTTGGCGTTCCGGTCGGCTACGGCGGTCCGCACGCCGCCTATATGGCGGTCAAGGACGCCATCAAACGCTCCATGCCCGGCCGCCTCGTCGGCGTTTCCGTCGATGCCCGTGGCAACCGCGCCTATCGACTGTCGCTGCAGACCCGCGAACAGCACATCCGCCGGGAGAAAGCGACTTCCAACATCTGCACCGCCCAGGTGCTGCTTGCTGTCATGGCCTCGATGTATGCGGTCTTCCACGGTCCGAAGGGCATCAAGGCGATCGCCCAGCAGGTGCACCAGAAGGCCGTGCTGATGGCCAAGGGCCTGGAGAAACTCGGCTACCAGATCGAGCCGGAAAGCTTCTTCGATACGATCACTGTCGATGTCGGCCATATGCAGGGCCTGATCCTACGCGCTGCCGTCGCCGAAGGCGTCAATCTGCGCAAGGTCGGCGAAACGAAGATCGGCATGAGCCTCGACGAGCGCACGCGGCCCGCGACACTCGAAGCGGTATGGCGCGCCTTCGGCGGCAATTTCGCCGTCGCGGATTTCGAGCCTTCCTACCGCCTGCCGAAGGACCTCCTCAGGACCAGCGATTATCTCACCCACCCGATCTTCCACATGAACCGGGCTGAAAGCGAGATGACGCGGTACATCCGGCGGCTCTCCGACCGTGACCTCGCGCTCGACCGTGCGATGATCCCGCTCGGCTCCTGCACGATGAAGCTCAATGCGACGGCGGAAATGCTGCCGATCACCTGGCCGGAATTTTCCGATATCCATCCCTTCGTGCCATCGGACCAGGCGCTCGGCTATCACGAGATGCTGGATGACCTCACGGGAAAGCTATGCGCCGTCACCGGCTACGACGCCTTCTCGATGCAGCCGAATTCCGGCGCGCAAGGCGAATATGCCGGCCTGCTGACGATCCGCAACTATCATATCGCCAATGGCGACGGTCATCGCGACGTCTGCCTGATTCCGACATCGGCACACGGCACCAACCCCGCTTCCGCCCAGATGGTCGGCATGAAGGTTGTCGTCGTCAAGGTCCGTGAGAACGGCGACATCGACATGGACGACTTCCGCGCCAAGGCTGAAGAGCACGCAGCAAACCTCTCCTGCTGCATGATCACCTATCCCTCGACGCACGGCGTGTTCGAGGAGACAGTCAAGGAAATCTGCGATCTCGTGCATCAGCACGGCGGCCAGGTCTATCTCGACGGCGCCAACATGAACGCCATGGTCGGCCTGTCCCGCCCCGGTGACATCGGCTCCGACGTGTCGCACCTCAACCTGCACAAGACCTTCTGCATCCCGCATGGCGGCGGCGGCCCCGGCATGGGCCCGATCGGCGTCAAGGCGCACCTGGCGCCCTACCTCCCGGGTCATCCGGAAACCGATGGGCGGCCGGGTGCCGTATCGGCGGCGGGCTTCGGCTCGGCCTCGATCCTGCCGATCTCCTGGAGCTACTGCCTGATGATGGGCGGCGAAGGCCTGACCCAGGCGACCAAGGTGGCGATCCTCAACGCCAACTACATCGCCACCCGGCTGAAGGGCGCTTATGACGTGCTCTATAAGTCGAAGACCGGGCGCGTCGCGCATGAATGCATCATCGACACGCGTCCACTGGTCGACAGCGCAGGCGTGACCGTCGACGACGTCGCCAAGCGCCTGATCGACTGCGGCTTCCACGCACCGACCATGAGCTGGCCGGTATCAGGCACGCTGATGATCGAGCCGACGGAAAGCGAGACCAAGGCCGAGCTCGACCGCTTCTGCGAGGCGATGCTGGCGATCCGCGAGGAAGCCCGCGCCATCGAGGAAGGACGCATGGACAAGGCCAATAACCCGCTGAAAAACGCGCCGCACACCGTCGAAGACCTCGTTGGCGAATGGGATCGCCCCTACAGCCGGGAGCAGGCCTGCTTCCCACCCGGCGCCTTCCGCGTCGACAAATACTGGTCCCCAGTCAACCGCGTCGATAATGTCTACGGCGACCGCAACCTCATCTGCACCTGCCCGCCGGTGGAAAGCTACGCCGAAGCGGCGGAATGACATGACTTGGTAAGCCCTTCCTGACGAATTCGGGAGGGGCTGCCGACACTTCGGCCTTCCATGCACCGCTCGTGCCATCCCTGACACAGCCCTGCGAGGCACAGGGTTCAAATTTAACCTTTCTTAGCAAGTCTCTGTTAGCAATTCGAAATGGGCGGTTTCCACCTGTGATGGATGTTGCCGCCGACCTCTGTTTTGCGTGCGGGTTCTCATGCGTCCATCGGCTGTGCCAGCAATTCTCCTCGCCACCCTCATCCTGTCGGGATGCGCCGCAAGCTCCGGCGCCGAAGATGTGCTCACCCCTGTGCCGTCGGTGGAAACCACCAATGCCATTAGCAAGCCGAACGGCCCGATACCGGCTGCTGCTGTCGGCGACCCTGCGCCACAGGCAAGCCCCCCGCAGCAGGCGCTGAGCTGGACAGGGCCCGTTCCGGAGCCGCAAGCGCTCGCGCCAGCCGACAGGCCGGTCGGCATGCCGATGCCGACGGAAAGGCCTGTCGCGATGCTGATGCCCGATGCCCCGGATGTCGATCCTGACGCCGGCCCGAAATCCCCCAAACGCTCGCGAATCTATAGCCACCGCTTCCGCGATGCCAAACCGATCAACTTCGGCAGAACTTCGCCGAGAAAGCTTGCCGTGCATGGCGTCGACGTGTCGCGCTGGCAGGGCGAGATCGACTGGGAGACTTTGCGCCAGCAGGGCGCCAACTTCGTCTACATCAAGGCGACGGACGGGGGCGATCACCTCGACCCGATGTTTAAGAAGAATTGGCGCCGCGCCAAGGAAGCCGGGCTGAAACATGGCGCCTATCACTTCTTCTACTGGTGCCGGACAGCCGGCGAACAGGCCGACTGGTTCATCCGCAACGTTCCGAAGGAAGCCAATGCGCTCCCGCCCGTCATCGATGTCGAGTGGAACGGTGAGTCGAGCTGCAAGCGCCGCATCTCCCCGGCTCGGGTCCGGGAAAAGATGCAGGTCTTCATGGACAAGCTCGAGCGGCATTACGGCCAGCGCCCGATCATCTACACGGCGCCGGACTTCTATCGCGACAATCTGAAGGGCCAGATGCTTGACTATCCCTTCTGGCTGCGCTCGGTAGCCGCTCACCCCTCCAAGGTCTATCCCGGCCGCAAGTGGGTGTTCTGGCAGTATTCCGGCTCCGGCCTCTCCGACGGCGTCGACGGCAAGATCGACCTCAATGTGTTCAACGGCAGCGAAAGCGATTGGCACGACTGGGTAGCGTCGCGTTAATCTCGAAAGCCTGAAAGCCCATGTCCTTGCCTTCGTCACAGCCTATAACTGTGCCAAGCACCTCAAGCCATTGCGATGGCGAACTCCCTACCAGGCAATCTGCGATTCAGTCTCGTGCCGTTCTTGGAGATGATCTTCTCCGCCACTTTCCGAAACTTCTCATCGAATATCTCACCACCATTGGCGTTCGCGAAATCTGCGCGCAACTGTTCGAGTCGGTTTTTGTCCCACACCATGCGCATATGTCTCCGCTTCGGTTCCGTCAGCCGACAAAGGGGTTGAGAAGGTAATTGGTATCGTTGTAGCAATTGCCATCAAAGAGAAATCGACATGATCGCTGCAAAACCCAATTTACGTGTTTCCCGACTCTCGGCCCCGCCCATTCCTTCCGTCATCGCCTGGAGCCGCGAATATAAAGGAAACAAGGGGCCGCTCATCGATCTATCGCAAGCCGTACCCGGCTATCCCGCCCATCCGGAGATGCTTCGCCTGCTTGCCGAGGCGGCCGGACAGCAGGCGATGACAGGCTACGGTCCGATCGAAGGCGAGCCCGTGTTACGCAAGGCCTATGCAGCACATCTCGCCGCGCTTTACGGCGCCGACCTTTCCGAAGGTAATATCCACATCACCGCCGGCTGCAATCAGGCGTTCATGTGCGCGGCGATCGCCCTTGCTGGCGCGGGCGATACGGTGGCTCTCACCAATCCCTTCTATTTCAATCACGATACGACGCTGTCGATGCTGGGGATCGGACGTCGATTGGTTGAGTGCGATCCTCGCAGCGGTTTTCTGCCTAATCCGAGTTCGACCGAAGCAGCACTTGCGGCCGGCGCCAAGGTGCTGGCGGTCGTCTCACCCAACAATCCCACCGGAGCGGTATATCCGCCAAGCCTGCTGCACGAGCTTTTTGTTCTCTGCCGGAAGTATGGCACCTGGCTGATCCTTGATGAAACCTATCGCGATTTCCTGGGCGAGGATTGCGGCCGGCCGCACTCACTCCTGTCCGAGCCGGGTTGGGAGGACACGGTCGTCCTTCTTTACAGTTTTTCGAAATCCTTTTGCATCCCCGGCCACAGGCTGGGTGCCATCACGGCAGGACCCAAGCTCGTCGCCGAGATCGCCAAGGTGATGGACAATATGCAGATCTGCGCACCGCGCTCGGCTCAGATTGCCGTTGCATCGGCTATCCCCGCGCTTGCCGATTGGCGGGCCGGCAACCGGCTGGAAATCGCGCGCCGGGCGGATGCGTTAAAGCTGGTCTTTTCCAGCTTGCATGATTGGGAAATAGGAGCGATCGGCGCCTATTTCGCCTTCGTCCGCCACCCTTTCGCCGATCGATCATCTTCAGAGGTCGCCGAAAGACTCGCCAGGGAATCGGGCATCGTCTGTTTGCCGGGCGCCTATTTCGGCGAGAGACAAGAGCATTACCTCAGACTTGCCTTTGCCAATGCGGATGTTGCCTCGATAGGGCTATTGTCGGAGCGGCTCCGCTAGAACGCGGCAATCGACCTCCGCCGGAGTTCACGATAGCCGCCGCGCCAATAGATGAGCGGCCCTATGCCTTGTCGGACTTGGATGGCGCAAATATGTCCGATCAGAATCGCATGGGAATGATGGTGGAATGCCGTTTCGAGCCTGCAGTCCAGCACGGTAAGAGCGTTTTCGAGAACGGGCGCGCCAGTCCTGAGGCGATACCATCCGGCATTACCGAAGCGTTCGATGCCCTTGCGTCCGTCGAAACCTGCAAAGGATTGCGCCACCTGCTGCTGGTCGGCCGCGAGCACGTTGACACAGAAACAGCCGTACCGCTGCAATATCGGCCACGAGGAAGATGCGCGGTTGACGCTGACGATGACGGAGGGCACCTCCGCCGAAAATGAAGAGACCGAGGTTGCGGTGAAGCCGGTGTGGTTTTTTCCGTCGCCGACCGTGATCACGCTGACCGCACCCGCCAGATGACGCATCGAAAGCTTGAAATCTGCTTCGCTGATCAAAGCCGCGGCACTCATCGGGCCGGCGTCCGAGTTTCGGCAAAACGATTTGCCGGCACTGAAAGACCGAGGTTTTCGCGCAGGGTCCTTCCCTCATATTCCTCGCGGAACAGACCGCGGCGGCGAAGCTCGGGCAGGACGAGCCTCACGAAGTCGTCGAGGCTGGACGGCAGGGTCGGGAACATCAGGATAAAGCCATCGGCGGCCCGCGTCTCGAACCATTCCTCCATAAAGTCGGCGATCCGGGTGGGCGTGCCTGTAATGCCATTTCCGGTATGCTTCTCGGCATAGTGCCGGATGAGCTCGCCGACGGTATGGCCGCTCCTGACGAAACCGACCAGTTCGTCGAACAAGGCGCGTGAACCCTTCGGCGCGGCCGGAAGCCGATCCATTGGGAAGGGCTTATCGAGCGGCACGTCGCGCAAGTCCGCTTCCAGGAATTCGGAAAGCATTAACCGGCCGACATCAGGATGCATCTTGTCGATCAGATAGTCGACCTTCGCCTTTGCCTCGGCTTCCGTTTCACCGACGTTGAGAACGATGCCCGGCATGATCTTCAGGTCGTCGGCATCGCGCCCATAGGCCGGCATCCGGCTCTTGACGTTTTCGTAGAAGGCCCTGTTTCGCTCGATATTCGACGCGAGGCTGAAGACGATCTCGGCAGTGCGCGCCGCCATGTCCATTCCGGGTTCCGAACCGCCGGCCTGGGCGATGACGGGACGGCCCTGGGGCGTTCGCGCAATGTTGAGGGGTCCGCGGACCTGGAAATGCTTGCCTTTGTGATTGAGCGTGTGGTGCTTGTCCTTGTCATAATAGACACCGCTTTCGCGGTCGAGAAGCAGAGCACCTTCCTCGAAGCTGTCCCAAAGGCCGAAAACGACATCGACGAATTCGTTGCCGCGCTCATAGCGTAGCGCGTGCGGATCAAGTCCCTCGCGATTGAAGTTGTAACCGGTTTCGTCATGGTCGGAGGTGACGACGTTCCAGCAGACGCGCCCGTTGCTCAGATGGTCAATCGAGGCGAACAGGCGGGCGACATTGTATGGCTCGTAATAACTTGTCGACACCGTCGCAACGAGACCGAGATTGCTGGTCGTGACGGCCAATGCTGATAGCAGTGAGAGGGGTTCGAAACGATTCATCTTGGTCGGAATACGGGCAAGCGCATCCGGATCACCGACGGCGGCAGCCGGAGAATCCGCCATGAACATGAAATCGAACTTGGCCGCCTCGGATCGTTTGGCGACATCGAGCAGATGGGCGAAGTCATTGGCGCCGCCGACATCGCTGGCCGGATGCAGCCACGAGGCCGGATGAAAGCCGAAAGTGTAGACGAAGGTCCCAAGTTTCATCTTGTCAGTTCGCGCCATCGAGCTCTCCCCTTATGCATGCTGCCGATTGAAGGTGGCCGCTCAAATTATCACCAGGCGCAAATTTTCATCAACATCGCGGCGCTAAGGTCCTTTTTAGATTTTCTAAAACGTTCATTTGGGCGCTGACACCAAAGCCTGCTGACGGGAAAGGGCGACGAGCCAGTCGCGGAATTCGCGGCCGCGCGGCTTTTGCAGTGCCGCTCGGTCCCAGGCCAGAAAGTAGCTTTCGCGCAGCGGCATCCGCATGTCGACGGGAGTGACGAGCGTCTGCGCCTCGAGTTCATCGGTAATCATCGACATCTGCGCTAGGACGACGCCCCGCTTGTTGACGGCTGCATCGATCGCGCTGCTCGACAGGGTAAAGGAGAGGCCGGGCGTCGATGCGTCGAACGGTATACCGGCCATGGCCGCAAACTCCGCCCAGCTTGGGTAAGGCGTGAAGTGCCTTTCCCACTCGACATGCAGAAGCGGCTGGTCAAAGAGATCCCGGGCCGCGTGCGCGCGATCCGGCATCAGCGACGGCGAGCAGGCAGGCACGACCCAATCGCGAAACAGTTCCGTATAATGGTCGTGCTGCAGGACGTCCGACCCGTAGCTTACGCGGAAATCGACATCGTCGAAACCGATCCTGGGCTCCTTGTCCCGTCCAATAATTCTCACTTGAACATCGGGGTGCAGGACCTGCCAGTCGAAGATTCGCCTGCCGATCCATCTGTTGACGACGGAAGAAAGCGCGCTAAGGACCAGCGGCGTCTCGTTGCGTGCCCTTTCCAACAACTGCTGAGCGAATGCAAATTGCTCAAATCCCTTCGAAATCTCCTGATGATAAAGCCGGCCCCAGGCGGTCAGCTCAACGGTTCGCCCGCTCCGCTCCAGTAGCGAAACTCCAAGAAAACTTTCGATCTTGTGAATTTGCTGGCTGATTGCCCCCGGCGAGACCTTGAGCTCCAGTGCCGCAGCCGTCACGCCGCCGCAACGCCCCACCGCCTCGAAGGCTTGCAGACCCTTGAGCGGGATCGTCTTGAAGCGCTCATCGATCACTTGCAGAACCTCCCGTCGGGTGCGCCAACTCAATTTGCCATCGGATGAAACGTCCCTGCGAACTGGAACCGGTCGCCTGGATGGGTAATCTCGACATATGTCACCGTCCGGCCGTTCTGCCAGGTCTGCCGGATTAGGCTAAGGCACGCCTGGCCTCTTTCTGTCTCCAGCATCCGCGCCGTCGCCGGATCGGCCGAGACGGCGCGGATGACGTGTTTGGCCTTGGACCAGGGAACTTCTGCAAGCAGCCATTTGCCGGGCGGGATCGAGGCGAAGCTCTCGCCGCGCGCACGGGGGACGACGTCGAGCATGATGATCCGCCGTTCGATGGCATAGGGTCTGCCGTCCACGATATGCAGGCATTGAAGCCTGAGTATCTCCGCATCGGGGGCTTCCGACAGCTGTTTCGCGTCCGTTTCTCCAAGGCGTTCGACTTTACGTGTGAGAAGCTCGAAGCGGTGTTCGTGCCCGGCCAGTTCCGCTTCGGTGCTGATATCCTGAATATCCATTACCGTGCGGTCGATCTGGGGCGATGCAACAAACGAACCGGTCTTGCGCCTTCTGACGATCATGCCGCGCTCGACCAGAGCCGACAGTGCCTTGCTGACTGTCATGCGCGAGCATTGATATTCCGCGACCAGTTCATGTTCTATGGGAATACGATCGCCGGGCCGCCAATCGCCGCTGATGATCTTCGCCTCGATATCCATGAAAATACGCTGATAAATTGACACCAAGTCCACACCTCGTTGGGCGTCACGATCGAAGTGCCGGAGCGGTCGCGTCACACCGGCAAAGATTGCCACCACCCGGCACAATTTTTGCGTTCCTCGACTTTTACATTGACACTCTAGGCCAGCCTATATCTATTTGTATAGTCAAAAGCAGAGCATAAAAATCCGCGCATTGAAATCAAAATCGGGAACAAAACTCCTCCGTCGGAGGAATAAAACTGGAGAGATGATCATGAAGGCAAAGTCACTGCTGACGGGTCTGGTCGGCGCTGCGTTCCTGTTGGGAGCAGCCTTTTCCGCCCACGCAGCCGATACGCTGGCGGCCGTCAGGGCAGCCGGCACGCTCAAGGTTGGCACCGAAACGGCCTTCGCACCGTTTGACTATATCGATGCCGGTGAACATACGGGCCTGAACGTCGACCTTTTTGCCGAGATCGGCAAGGAACTTGGCGTCAAGATCGAGTGGGTGGCACTTCCCTGGGACGGCGTCTTCCCCGCGCTTGAAGCCGGCAAGTTCGATGTCGTCGCAGGTCCTGCAACGATCACCAAGAAGCGCATGGAGCGCTATCGCTTCACGCCGCCGATCGCCGAAGCGACGATTGCCATCCTCAAGAAAGCCGGCGACACAACGATCAGCAAGCCGGAAGACATTGCCGGCAAGACGATTGGTGTCGGCAAGGCAACTGCCCAGCTCGACCAGCTGAAGGAATTCTCCGACACGCTGCCGACCAAAGTCGATGTGCGCGAATATCCTGCCTTCACTGAGACCTACGCCGATCTCGCAGCCGGCCGTATTGCCGGCGTTGCCAATTCGCTCCCGAACATCGCCTTTGTCGCCAGCCAGCGAAAGGGCACTTTCGAAGTCGTCCTGCCGCCTTTCGGAAAGAAGTCCTATTTCGGCTTCATCGGTCTCAAGGACGCCGATCACGCCCCGCTGATGGACGCGATCGATGCCGCAATGCTCAAGATAAAGGCAGACGGGCGTATGGCGGAGCTGCAAAAGAAGTGGTTCGGTGCGTCATTCGACACGCCTGACGCTGTCAAAGATCCGGCATTCTGATCATTGCCGGTGAGATGCCCGCGCCCCGCCATCGGTCGGGGCGCAATTTGCCGTGGAACAGACGTCACGGCCGCAGCACGCAGGCAAGCACCGCCCATGTCCACCAAACTTTTCGAGCTTCTTCTGCAAGCTTCGATCTACACCGTTACGATCAGCGTAGTTTCGATTCTGATCGGCTTTGCGATCGCGATCATTGTTTCCGCGATGCTCCTTTCGCGGCAACTACTTTTCGTGTTGCCGGGGAAGATTTTCATCAGCTTCTTTCGCGGCGTGCCGCTGCTGGTGCAGCTGTTGCTGATCTATAACCTTCTGCCGGTGATCGGCATCAACGTGCCGAGTATCGTTGCGGCGATCGTTGGCCTTTCGCTGTGCACGGCTGCCTATCAGGCTGAAAATCTACGCGGCGGGTTTGTCAGCGTTCCGTCGGGCCTTGTCGAGTCCGCCGAGATGGTCGGCCTCACGCCCATGCAGATCTTCCGCCGGATCAAGGCGCCGATCGCTCTGCGGCTGACCTTTCCGGCGCTCGTCAACGAAGCGATCCTTATTTTGAAGGCTTCTTCGCTGGTCTCCGTTGTCGGGATCATCGAGCTGACGCGCATGGCCCAGGACCTTGCCGGCAGTACCTTTCTGCCGCTCGAAATCTTCGCTTCCGCCGGTCTGATCTACCTCGCCATCAATTGGATCGTAGCGCTTGCCGGCGGTCTGATCGAACGCTCCCTGCCGGGAGTACCGCAGTGACCTTCGATATCAATGTGATTTTCAGCCATTTGCCGGAGATCGCCAGCGGTGCCTTCGTGACGATCGTTATCTGGATCGTCGCGGCTCTTGCCGCTGCCGTTCTGGGTTTCCTTGTCGCTGTCGCGCGGCGTTTTGGCGGGGTGCTCTTGGACAGGGCGTTCGGCATTGTCATCGCAGTGCTGCGCGGCACGCCCTTCCTCATTCAGATATTCCTCGTCTACTACGGGGGCCCCTTCATCGGATTGTCGCTCAATCCGATCCCGGCAGGCGTCGTTGGCCTTTCCATCTACGGCGCGGCCTATTTCAGCGAGATATTCCGCTCGGGCTTTGCCGCCGTCCCGAAGGGGCATATCGAAGCGGGTCTATGCGTTGGCCTGACACACACGCAGATCGTCAGGCGCATATTGCTGCCTGAGATGACCATGCTGGTGCTGCCGCCATCGCTCAACATGACGATCATCCTCATGAAGGAGACGGCCGTGTTGTCGATCATCACCGTGCCGGAACTGACGGCAACACTGAGCGCCATCGGATCGCAGCAATATGCATTTGTCGAAGCGCTTTTTGTCCTCGCCCTCTTCTACTGGGCGCTGGTCGAAATCACCGGCTGGCTCGGTCGTCTCGCCGAAACGAAA
This sequence comes from Rhizobium sp. BK049, assembly GCF_014193135.1. Taxonomy (NCBI): domain Bacteria; kingdom Pseudomonadati; phylum Pseudomonadota; class Alphaproteobacteria; order Hyphomicrobiales; family Rhizobiaceae; genus Rhizobium; species Rhizobium sp. BK049. The sequence continues at coordinate 170,018 of NZ_JACHYV010000006.1, read as the reverse complement.
CTCACCAGATTCAGGTTTTTCAACATATGAGCGTTCCCGCGATTGCAGTCAAAAATCTTGTCAAGACGTTTGGCGATTCCACCGTGCTGAACGGTATCGATCTTGATATTTCCCAGGGACAGGTTTCCTGCGTGATCGGTCCATCGGGATCAGGCAAGAGCACGCTGCTGCGCTGCATGGCGTTTCTGGAAGAACCGACAAAGGGTACCATTGCCGTCAATGGCGAGGTGCTCGGCTTTGCGGAAAATGCGAATGGCGTAAGGGAGCGGTTGCCGGCTGCCGCCAATCGCCGGATTCGCGCCCAGATCGGCATGGTTTTTCAGCAGTTCAATCTCTGGCCACACATGACGGCGCTCGGCAACGTCAGCGAGGCGCTGAAGACGGTTCACAAAAAGAACCGCAAGGAGGCAGAGGAACGGGCAATGGCTCAACTCGCCAAGGTCGGTCTCGAGGGTCGGGCAAACCACTATCCGTCACAGCTCTCGGGAGGACAGCAGCAGCGTGTCGCTATCGCGCGGGCCCTGGCTCTCAACCCGAAGATCATCCTCTTTGACGAACCAACCTCATCACTCGATCCCGAACTGACCGGCGAGGTGCTGAACGTCATGCGCGATCTCGCCGCCGAAGGCATGACAATGGTCGTCGTTTCCCACGAGATCGGGTTTGCCGCAACGGTCGGCCAGCAGATCATCTTTCTCGATCACGGCAAGGTGCTGTTCACCGGTCCGCCCCAAGAGGTTTTCAAGCGACCGAGAAACCCGCGCCTCGAGCAGTTTCTTGATACCTATATCGATCGCGGAGCCTCGATGTTGCTGTGATGCTCATCCCACTTGATCCGTCCAAGCGTTTTGGTCCTGTAGGTTTGTCCCGGCTGCGCGCCGTGCCAATGCGAAGCACATCTGACGGCATGGTTGCGTACCCATAGGTCTTTGCTAACGCAACGCCTTCAGCATTCCCTAAATCCTTGCGGGTAAAAAACGACGATCCAGTTCTGGGGAAAAGGCTGATGAGCATATCGACTATTGCAGGCACTGCTCTTTTGGGAATGCGGGCACAGACGACACGGATCAGCGCGATCGCCAGCAACGTCGCAAACAGAAGCACCCCTGGTTATAACAGGCTGAACACCAGCCTCACCTCCGTTGCCTCAGGCAGCGTCGAGGCCGTCGTCGGTCCGACGGATTCGGATGTCGATGCGGCCACCGAACTCACCGACCTGATCGAAGCCGAGCAGAGCTACAATGCGAACGCCATGGTCTTCGAGACCGGCGCTGACATCTGGGAAATGCTGATGAGCATCAAGCGCGACTAGGCAATCCTCAAAGCCATGGCCCTATTCGTTACTCTATTTTCACACGTGCCGATCCGCATTTTGGGATCGCCCATTGGTGCACAAATACCATTTCAGGAAGTATGCCGCTTGCGTCACGTTGCCTTGCCAGTCCTTCTGCATTTGGCCCTCGTGACCAGTGCAGGTGCCAGCGAAGACCTGTCCGGTGTTTGGCGCGACCTGTTCACACGATGTCGAATTTCCATGGAGAACGGCAAAGACTTTAATGCAACAGGATTACGCGACCTTGGCCGTCACCTCAGGACGGTAGCCCCCTTGACCGCTCCTGGAGTACCCTTTCCACTGACATCTGGATACCAGGAGGCTGAATGGCGCTGGGAAGTGCCGGGATCTCGTTTCGTGGTCGTGGAAGGCGAGCATCCATCCGATCGTGGCAAATCAAAACGCTCGTGCGAGATCAAACTCGCGGAGAAAGCAGAGCCGATCTCCACGGACGAGGAAAAGCTACTGAGGGCGACATTTCTCGTGGAACGGGATAAACTCCTGGTCACTGGAGGCTATGAATATTGGAACCCGGATCCGTTATTTTCTACCAATCTCGGTATTCGGCTGGCCCGTAAGAACCCCCACGGCTGCCGCGTCGTCTCTTTCCTAGACATCGACACGCGATCCGACTCGCAGCCGTTTTTTATGACAGGTTCCGCTGAGCAGGACACAATATGCGGCGCGGCGCCTCGCCTTGCTCGTCCATAAGCAAGACACAGGCCCGCGACCGTTTGGAAGCAGTTGATGGAGAATTCCCCATCAGCCTAAAGGGGCTATCAGGAATGCGCCGGCTCGCTCTGGCGCTGTGCGGCAAGGGCCGCAAGATCGGCAGGTTTCAGCTCGACGGATTCGCCGCAGCCGCAGGCCGATGTCTGGTTGGGATTGGTGAAGGTGAAGCCGGAGCGGAGCGTCGTCTGCTCGAAGCCCATTTCGGTGCCGAGAAGATAGAGCACGGCTGACGGTTCGACCCAGACTTTGGCGCCGTCGCGCTCGATCAGATCATCCTTGGCATTCGGCTCGGTCACCAGATCAATGGTGTACTCCATCCCGGCGCAGCCGCCCTTCTTGATGCCGACACGAATGCCCTTGGCTTCCGGTCCGGAATTTTCGACGATCGCCTTGACGCGGGCGGCAGCCCCTTCCGTCATGCTCATCACTGCAAAGCCCATCGGCTTTTTCTCCTTCCACAACCGGGGTCAAGATCCGGTGCTTCGTGAATCAAATGTAGTCGCCCGAGGTAAACGGATCAATACCGTGGTACTGCGCCAGTACCATCGCCTGCTCAGTACCAGCCGACGGCGACCTGGGCCTCTTCCGACATGCGGTCCGGCGTCCACGGCGGGTCGAAGGTCATTTCGACCTCGACGCCCGACACGCCCTCGACGGCGCCGACGGCGTTTTCGACCCAGCCAGGCATTTCGCCGGCAACCGGGCAGCCGGGCGCGGTGAGCGTCATCATGATCTTCACCATCCGGTCGTCCTCGATGTCGATCTTGTAGACCAGACCGAGTTCGAAGATGTCGGCGGGGATTTCGGGGTCATAGACGGTCTTCAGCGCGGCAATGACGTCATCGCTGAGCCGCGCCAGTTCATCGGCCGGGATGCTGGAGCGCACGATGCCTTCGCGCACATCGATCTTCTGTTCGCTTTCGTCCAGGCTCATCACGGACACTCCTCAGGCAAAGAACTTGCGCGCATAGTCAAGCGCATCGGCCAGGGCATCGACCTCGGCGCGGGTATTGTACATGCCGAACGATGCACGGCATGTGGAGGTGACGCCGAAGCGTTTCAAGAGCGGCATGGCACAATGGGTGCCGGCCCGCACGGCAATGCCCTGCCGGTCGATTACCATCGAGACGTCATGGGCGTGAATGCCTGCCAGTTCGAAGGAAAAAATGCTCCCCTTGCCGGGTGCTGTCCCGAACATCCGCAGCGAATTGACCGACCGGAGGCGCTCGGTCGCGTAAGCTGCGAGGTCGGCCTCATGCCGGGCGATTGCCTCGCGGCCGACCTTCTCCATATAGTCGAGGGCGTAACCGAGCCCGATCGCCTGCACGATCGGCGGCGTGCCGGCTTCGAAGCGATGTGGCGGATCGTTGTAGGTGACCGAGTCCTCGGCGACTTCGAAGATCATCTCGCCGCCGCCCTGGAAGGGGCGCATCTGCGAGAGCCGCTCCTTCTTGCCGTAGAGAATGCCGATTCCCGACGGGCCGTAGAGCTTGTGGCCTGTCATGACATACCAGTCGCAGTCGATATCCTGCACGTCGACCGGCAGGTGCACGGCGCCCTGGCTGCCGTCGATCAGCACCGGGATGCCGCGTTCATGGGCAATGCGGCAGACTTCCTTGACCGGAACAATCGTGCCGAGCGCATTCGACATATGGGTAATGGCGACAAGCTTGGTACGCTCCGTCAGGCTCTTCTCAAAATCCTCGATATGGAAGGCGCCTTCCTCATCGACCGGCACCCAGACCAGCTTGGCGCCCTGGCGCTCGCGGATGAAGTGCCAGGGCACGATATTGGAATGGTGCTCCATGATCGTCAGGACGATCTCGTCGCCTTCGCCGATCTTAGGCATGCCCCAGCCATAGGCGACAGTATTGATCGCTTCGGTCGAATTCTTGGTGAAGACGATGTCGTTGACATCAGGCGCGTTGAGGAAGTGGCGGACCTTCTCGCGCGCTCCCTCATAAGCATCCGTCGCGGCATTGGAGAGGTAATGCAGCCCGCGATGCACATTCGCATATTCATGGGCGTAAGCATGCGAGATGGCGTCGATCACCGCCTGCGGCTTCTGCGCCGACGCGCCGTTGTCGAGATAGACCAGCGGCTTGCCGTGCACCTTCTCCGCCAGGATCGGAAAATCCCGGCGGATGGCTTCGACGTCGTACTCAGTGGCCGGAACTATCTTGTCCATGGCATTTATCCGATCAGGCGTGCTTTTCGAGCCAGGCCGAGATCACGCCTTCCAGCGCTTCGACCAGGGCCTCGTCTTCCAGTTCCTCGACAATCTCGGCGACGAAAGCATTGACGAGCATCGCCCGCGCCTTGTTTTCCGGAATGCCGCGCGCCATCAGGTAATAGAGATGATTGGCGTCGATATCGGTCACCGTCGCCCCATGGCCGCACTGCACGTCGTCGGCGAAGATCTCGAGCTCCGGCTTCACCGAGAATTCGGCGTCGTCGGACATCAAGAGCGTGTTGCAGGCCATCTTGGCGTCGGTCTTCTGGGCGTCAGGCGCAACCCGGATCATGCCCTGGAAGACGCCCTTTGCGCGGTCGAAGACGACGTTGCGGATCACTTCGGTCGAACCGGTATGCGGCACATCGTGGCCGAGCACCATTGTCACATCGGTATGGCTCTCGGCCCCGAGCAGATTGATGCCGCGCAGCGTCAGATCGGCGCCCTCGCCCGTCACCTTGATATTCAGTTCCTGGCGCACCAGCTTGCCGCCGGCGTTGATGACGAACAGGCGAAGCTTGGCACCGGCGCCGAGATCGACGCGGATCTGGCCGAGATGCGTATCCTCGGCGCCCTGCTGCTGCAGGATGATCCAGGTCAACTCCGTGCCCTCGCCCACAGTGATGTCACTGACGTGGGACACGAAGGCGGCATCACCCGTCACCGCATGGTGACGCTCGATGACGGTTCCCTTGACGCCGGCCCCAAAGGAAACCGGAAGGCGCGTATGCGTCTGCCCGCCGGCATGGATGAACTGGATTTCCAGCGGCTTCTCAAGCTCGGTTTCATCTGGCATGTCTAGGACATAGCCGTCGCGCACGAAGCTTCCGTTGATCCGCCCGACAGCGTCGTCGCTGCCCAACGCATCGAGCCTTTCCGCAGCGGAACCATCGATCAGCCGTTCGGAATAGGCCGAAAGCCCAAGACCATCGACGGTCACCTTCTGATTGGCATGGCCCTGGAAGACCGCCAGCACCGAGGAACCGGCAACGACCGGCTCAAGTGCGTTGGAGCCGGCATCACCCACTTGCGCCGGCACGGAACGCAGCAGGTTCTTGAGATCGGTATAGTGCCAGGCTTCGATTCGGCGGGTCGGCAGGCCGGCCTTCTTCAAATCATCGAGAAGCCGGTCACGCAGCGCTATCACTGCACCATTGCCGGGCAGGTCACCGATCTGATGGTTGAAGGCCTCGATCAGCGCCGTTTCGGCCGCGGTGAGACGGCTCGTCGTCTGCATGTTCATGGACGTTGTCCTTTCCACCCGAACTCAGGCCGCTGCTGCGCCGATGATGTCGGCGTAACCATTGGCTTCCAGCTCATGCGCCAGGGTCTTGTCGCCGGACTTGACCACCTGGCCCTTGTAAAGGACGTGGACGGTGTCAGGCACGATATAGTCGAGCAGGCGCTGGTAGTGGGTGATGACGACGACGGCGCGGTCGGGCGAACGCAGCGCGTTGACGCCGTCGGCAACGATCTTCAGCGCGTCGATGTCGAGGCCGGAATCGGTTTCGTCGAGCACGCAGAGCTTCGGCTCCAGCAGCGCCATCTGCAGAATTTCGGCCCTCTTCTTCTCGCCGCCGGAGAAACCGACATTGAGCGGCCGCTTCAGCATTTCGGTATTGATCTGCAGCTTGGCCGCTGCTTCCTTGACACGGCGCATGAAATCCGGCGTCGTCAGCTCGTCCTCGCCACGCGCTTTGCGCTGTTCGTTCATCGCCACCTTTAGGAACTGCATGGTGGCGACACCGGGGATTTCGACCGGATACTGGAAGGCGAGGAAGATGCCCTTGGCGGCGCGTTCGGACGGATCGAGCTCGAGAATGCTCTCGCCGTTATATAGGATGTCGCCCTCGGTCACCTCATAGTCTTCGCGGCCCGACAGCACGTAGGAGAGTGTCGACTTGCCGGAGCCGTTCGGCCCCATGATCGCCGCCACTTCGCCGGCCTTCACCGTGAGGTTCAGGCCACGGATGATCTCGGTGCCGTCTTCGGCGATACGGGCATGAAGGTTTCTGATTTCAAGCATTTCGTTCTTCCTGTTCATAAAGCGGGTTCAAGTGCCGCCTGATTGACCGTTCGCACCGGCCTCGATCCGTCATCCTCGGGCTTGTCCCGAGGATCTAAGCCTTCAATTGTAATCGCTCTACTGCTCCGACGAGACTTTCCGCTTACGTGCGCAGATCCTCGGGACAAGCCCGAGGATGACGTCACTAAGGGTGTGCAGGCTTCGGATTTCAAGCATACCATTCTTCCTATTCATAGAGCGGGTACAAGGCCGCCCAATTGACCGTTTTCACCGGTCTCGATCGTCATCCTCGGGCTTGTCCCGAGGATCTAAGCCTTCAATTGTAATCGCTCCACTGCCGCGTATTCTCATGCGGCCGATAGACATTCTCGATTTCGTCGATGCGCTCGTAAAGGTCCATCCAGGTCGGGTTGAGCTCCTCGACGAGCTTGATTTTCCATTCACGCAGGTAGCGTTTTAGAGATTTCTCTCGCTGGATCGCCAGCACAATGTTCGGGTGGCTTTCAAACCAGACGAGGTTTTTCGCTCTGTATTTCTCCGTAAAACCCTTATGGATTTTGTTGCGGTGTTCCCATACGCGCCCTTGCAGATCGCTGGTGACGCCGGTGTAGATTACACCTCTTGGTTTGTCGGACATCATGTAGACAAACCCGCTCACCCGATCCTCCGCAGTTGTGCTTAGATCCTCGGGACAAGTCCGAGGATGACGGAAAACCGCTTAGCCAACACTCCCTTCAAGCGAAATGCTGATCAGCTTCTGCGCCTCGACCGCGAATTCCATCGGCAGTTCCTGCAGGACTTCCTTGACGAAGCCGTTGACGATCAGCGCGATCGCCGCTTCGGTGGGGATGCCGCGCTGCAGGCAGTAGAACAGCTGGTCCTCGGAAATCTTCGAGGTCGTCGCTTCGTGCTCGAACTGCGCCGTCGAATTCTTCGCCTCGATATAAGGCACGGTGTGAGCGCCGCACTTGTCACCGATCAGCAGCGAATCGCACTGGGTGAAATTGCGCGCGTTCGACGCCTTGCGGTGAGCCGAGACCTGGCCGCGATAGGTGTTGTTGGAAACGCCGGCGGCGATGCCCTTGGAGACGATGCGGCTCGACGTGTTCTTGCCGAGATGGATCATCTTGGTGCCGCTGTCGATCTGCTGATGGCCGTTGGAGACGGCGATCGAGTAGAATTCACCGCGGCTGTCGTCGCCGCGCAGGATGCAGGACGGGTACTTCCAGGTGATCGCCGAGCCGGTTTCGACCTGCGTCCAGGAGATTTTCGATCGGTGACCGCGGCAATCGCCGCGCTTGGTGACGAAGTTGTAGATGCCGCCCTTGCCTTCCTTGTCGCCCGGATACCAGTTCTGGACGGTGGAATATTTGATCTCGGCATCGTCGAGAGCCACGAGCTCGACCACGGCCGCATGCAGCTGGTTTTCATCGCGCTGCGGCGCCGTGCAGCCTTCGAGATAGGAGACGTAAGCGCCCTCTTCCGCGATGATCAGCGTGCGCTCGAACTGGCCGGTGCCCTTCTCGTTGATGCGGAAATAGGTGGAAAGCTCCATCGGGCAGCGAACGCCCTTCGGCACGAAAACGAAGGAGCCGTCGGTGAAAACAGCCGAATTCAGGGTCGCGTAATAGTTGTCCGAGGTCGGCACCACGGAGCCGAGATATTTGCGAACCAGATCGGGATACTCGCGAATGGCTTCGGAGATCGACATGAAGATCACGCCGGCCTTCTTCAGCTCCGCCTTGAAGGTGGTGACGACCGAGACGCTGTCGAAAACGGCGTCGACGGCGATCTTCGGCTTCTCGACCCCGGCCAGGATCTCCTGCTCGCGCAGCGGGATGCCAAGCTTCTCATAGACCTTCAAGAGCTCCGGATCGACCTCGTCGAGCGACTTCGGACCTGGCGCGCTCTTCGGCGCGGCGTAATAGTGGATGTCGTTGAAATCGATCTTCGGATAGTTGACGCGCGCCCAGGTCGGTTCTTCCAGCGTCAGCCAACGCCGATAGGCCTCGAGACGCCATTCCAGCATCCACTCCGGCTCCTGCTTCTTGGCCGAAATGAAGCGGATGATATCCTCGGACAGGCCCTTCGGCGCCTTATCCATTTCGATGACGGTCTCGAAACCGTATTTGTACTGGTCCACATCGATCAGGCGGACCTGGTCGATCGTTTCCTGCACGGCAGCCATTTCGTTCTCCAATCTCGCCGGATACAAGGTCCGGCAGCTTGTAGCGTATGGGCAATTGACTTGCCCCGGCAAATTCTTTGCCCTGATGTAGGAGGCCAAAAGGAACTTTTCAGCCCGATTGGCAAGCGGAAATTTGTGTTTCCGCAAGTTTATGAGGCGGTCAAGCCGCCTCGCCCGCCGACTTGCGCCGGCAGGCGATCTTCGCGAAGGCGGCGATCGCCCTGTCGATATCCTCTTCAGTGGTCGAAAAGCCGAGCGAGATGCGCAGCGCACCGAGCTTGGCGTCGCGCCCCATCGCCGTCAGCACATGGCTTTCGCCAACCTTGCCGGATGAGCAAGCAGAGCCCGCCGAAAGGGCAACGCCTTCAAGATCGAAAGCGATCTGCCCGGTCTCCGCCTTCAGGCAAGGGAGCGTAAAGAAAATCGTGTTGGCGACCCGCGGACCACCGGTACCGTGGATGATAACATCGGGCGCGGCAGCGCGCATGCCGGCTTCCAGCCTGTCGCGAAGCGCAGCAATCGCAGCGTTGCGTTCCTCAAGATCCTGAAGCACGGTTTCCGCCGCAGCTCCGAAGCCGATCAGCGCCAGCGAATTCTGTGTCCCCGAGCGGTGACCTTTTTCCTGCCCGCCGCCGTGGATAAGCGCCTTCGGCATCAGCGCCTCGCCGCGCGCGATCAGTGCACCCGCCCCCTTCGGTCCACCGATCTTGTGAGAGGAGACGATGATGAAATCCGCGCCGATGCGCTCGATCTCGATCGGCAGACGGCCGGCCGCCTGCACGGCGTCGACGACAAAGAGACCACCGTGCGCCCGCACAATCTTGGCCGCCTCTTCGACCGGCTGGACGATGCCCGTCTCGTTGTTGACGAACATGATCGCCACTATCGGAAGGCCCGTCGATTTGTCATGGGCATCGAGAAGCGCGGCCAGCTCGTTCAGATCGACGATACCGGCATTCGTTACCGGAATCTCGGTCGTGCGATCCTTCGGGAACCGGCCTCCCTCTCGTACAGCCAGGTGCTCAACGGCGGAAAAATAGAGGTGGCCGAGTTGAAGCGGCGTGCGGCCCATACGAAAATCCGGCGTCAGTACCAGATTGGCAGCTTCCGTCGCGCCGCTGGTGAAGATCACGTTGCCCGGATCGGTGCCGGCAAGGGCGGCCACCTTGCGCCGTGCTCCCTCAATGGCGGCGCGGGCGGCACGGCCCTCTCCATGTACGCTGTTCGGATTGCCGAATATGTCGATGGCGCGCATGATCGCATCGCGTGCTGCGGGGTGCAGCGGCGATGTGGCGTTCCAGTCGAGATAAAGGCGTGGCGGCGCCATGATCCTCAGTCCTGCGCTTAACGAGCTTGCTTCAGCGGCCGCGGTGCATTTTTCTTGAAATTTCCGCCGGGCTTGCCTTATGACACGTTCCACGACGCGTGGATCGCCATGCAAGTTTCGAATTGTTCTAAACTGCGTTTTAGAAAAGATGACAACATTAGTCAAGTCATGTTGTCATCCAACGCAGCGCGAACACGAAATAAAACCCGGAGTACCAATGCCCGAAGTTATTTTCAACGGCCCAGCCGGCCGTCTTGAAGGCCGCTACCAGCCCTCCAAAGAAAAAAGCGCGCCCATCGCGCTCATCCTGCATCCGCATCCGCAGTTCGGCGGCACGATGAACAATCAGATCGTCTATCAGCTCTTCTACATGTTCCAGAAGCGCGGGTTCACGACGCTGCGCTTCAATTTCCGGGGCATCGGCCGCAGCCAGGGCGAATTCGATCATGGCGCCGGCGAACTCTCGGATGCCGCCTCCGCGCTCGACTGGGTTCAGAGCCTACACCCTGATTCCAAAACCTGCTGGGTCGCCGGTTATTCCTTCGGCGCCTGGATCGGCATGCAGCTTCTGATGCGCCGGCCGGAAATCGAGGGCTTCATGTCGATCGCCCCGCAGCCGAATACCTACGACTTCTCCTTCCTGGCGCCGTGCCCCTCGTCCGGCCTGATCATCAACGGCGAGGCCGACAAGGTGGCGCCGGAAAAGGATGTCAACGGCCTTGTGGAGAAACTGAAAACCCAGAAAGGCATCCTCATCACCCATCGCACCGTCGCCAACGCCAACCACTTCTTCAATGGTCAGGTGGAGACGCTGATGAGCGAATGCGAGGATTATCTCGACCGTCGCCTCAATGGCGAACTGGTGCCCGAGCCGGCTGCCAAGCGGATCCGCTGACCGCATGGCGCCGGCGTCTGCCCACCGGCATCCTCACGACGCGCTGGGTTCTTCGCTTGTCATGGCGTTGCCAGCACGCCGCCGCTGACGGGAGCCGCAACTCCCGTCGTGCCGGGAAAGGTGAGCGGCAGCCCGTCCAGCGAGCGTACGGCAAGATAGGCCCAGGCCTCGGCCTCCATCGCATCGCCGTCGAAGCCCGCGGCCTCGGCGCTCAACACTTTCGATCCCTCGGCCATCGCCGAGAGCTCGGCCATCAAGGTGCCGTTCAGCCGTCCGCCGCCGCAGACGATATAGGCCGAGGGACGTTCGGGCAGGAACCCGGCGGATTTGACGATCGATGCGGCGGCGACATGCGCAAGCGTCCGGGCGCCGTCTTCGAGGCTCGCATCGCCAGGCCGAAGTGGTGCGAAATCGCCGCGATCGAGCGAACGGCGGACATTGCCGCGGAAAAACGGGCTGTCCAGATACCGCTCCGCCAGAGCCGGGACGATCTTGCCGCGCCCGCCGATCTCGCCGCCGGGATCATAGGTTTTGCCGGTCTGCATCTCTATCCATTGGTCGATCAGCGTATTGCCAGGGCCGCTGTCGAAGGCGGCAATCCGGCCGTCAGCGCCGACATAGGTGAGGTTGGAGATGCCGCCGATATTGACGAAGCACACCGCCTCCCCCGCCTGCTGGAATTTTCCCGCAAGGGCAGCGTGATAGACCGGCACCAGCGGCGCACCTTGCCCGCCATGCACAATGTCGTTGGCACGCATGTCGTAAACCACCGGCAGGCCCGTCCGGCGCGCCAGTTCCCGGCCGTCACCGATCTGGATCGTCAGTCCCTCGTCCGGCCGGTGAAGCACCGTCTGGCCATGGAAACCGACAACGTCGATGCCATTGAGCGTGAACCCGAAACGCTCGAGGAATGCCGTAACGGCAGTTGCATGCCGTAGGGTGAATTCGTCCTCGATCTCCCGAAGTTCCCCCGGCCGTTCGTTCCTGTCGCGAAGCGGCCGCGCCAGTTCCAGCGCCCGTTTGAGACGCGCACGAAACTCTGCATCATACGGCACGCCCACGAACGGCCCGCGCTCGATGAAGCCGCGGCCGTCGGTTCTGATCAGCGCGACATCGATTCCGTCCATCGACGTGCCGCTCATCAGGCCGATCGCTGTTCTGACCACATCCATGAGGCTTGCCTCCCATGCGATTCCCGGATGCACTTTTGCAAAAACAGTGCTAAACGCGCCGCGACAGATCAACAACAACGAAGTTGCGTGAAGCCCGGTGGGCGCAGCGCAGACACCAAGAGACGAAAGCCATGTCCGAGTTCAAGTCCGATTTCCTCCGCACGCTGAAAGAGCGCGGCTTCATTCATCAGGTTTCCGATGAACGCGGCCTCGACGACCTGTTCGCGAAGGAGATCGTGACGGCCTATGTCGGCTACGACGCAACGGCGACGAGCCTGCATATCGGCAATTTGATCTCCGCTACCATGCTCCACTGGCTGCAGGAGACGGGCCATCGGCCGATCGCGCTGATGGGCGGCGGCACTTCGATGGTCGGCGACCCCTCCTTCCGTGACGAGCAGCGCAGGCTTCTGACGCGGGAGGCGATCGCCACCAACATTGAGGGCATTAAGAAAATCTTCTCACGCATCCTGCGCTTCGGGGACGGCCCGACCGATGCCCTCATGGTCAATAATGCAGACTGGCTGCTGAAGCTCAACTATATCGATTTCCTGCGCGATGTCGGCCGGCATTTCTCGGTCAATCGCATGCTCTCCTTCGACAGCGTCAAGCTGCGCCTCGATCGCGAGCAGTCGCTCTCCTTCCTCGAATTCAATTACATGATCATGCAGGGCTACGACTTCGTCGAGCTCAACCGCCGCTACGGCTGCCGCCTGCAGATGGGCGGGTCGGACCAGTGGGGCAACATCATCAACGGCGTCGATCTCGGTCACCGCATGGGCACGCCGCAGCTCTACGCGCTGACGACGCCGCTTCTGACGACGAGCTCCGGCGCGAAAATGGGTAAGACCGCCTCCGGCGCCGTCTGGTTGAACGAAGACGTCTTCAGCCCCTATGATTTCTGGCAGTACTGGCGCAACACCGAAGACGCCGATGTCGGCCGCTTCCTGAAGATCTTCACCCGCCTGCCGCTGGCCGAGATCGCCAGACTCGAGGCGCTCGGCGGCGCCGAAATCAACGAGGCGAAGAAGATTCTCGCCACGGAAGCGACCGCGATCGTCCACGGTCGTGAGGCAGCCGAGGCGTCCGCCGAAACGGCGCGCACCACCTTTGAGGAAGGCCGCGTTGCCGAAAACCTGCCTTCGGTCGAGATCCCGGCCACCGAGCTTGACGGCGGCATCGGCCTGCTCTCGCTGATGGTCCGCGCCGGCCTGGCCGGCTCCAACGGCGAGGCTCGTCGCCACGTCCAGGGCGGCGCAGTGCGCATCAATGATGAGGCTGTCAGCGACGAACGTCGCCTGATCGGCAGCGGCGAAATCACCGCCGATGGCGTCATCAAGCTCTCGCTCGGCAAGAAGAAGCACATCCTGATCCGCCGCGCGGCGTAGCTGGCCTCGAATTAGACGGACCTTGAAGCCGGCCGCCACGCCGGCTTTTCCTTTGGCGGCGATCAGTCTGCCCGCCATCGGTATTCCGCTTCGTCTTGTTTCGTCTCTCGAAGGAGAGGTCCGGGCGGATTGACCTCCGAAGCGGGTCGTACGCGTGACCACCAGCCGATCGAGAAGATCGGCGGCGTCATCTTTGCGTCGAGCGGAACCAGCAGGACATGCTCGGAGGGGATGCTCTTCACCGGCTTGAGCCGTGCGCCCTTTTCTGCAGAATTCGAAGCCTCACCGACTGTCACGGCTATCATGGTGGCCGATAGGAAAGAGACTGTCCGGGCGCACTGCATGGCATTCTCCGACATTGCGCCAGCCGCTGCTGCAGCTGGCACCAACAATACATCAGAATTATCTAAAATAAGCAAAGCATCAATGATCAGCCTGTCGCTATAGATCACAATTATCCAACCTGCCGCGCCACGATATCGCCTTCCCGGAACCTTTTCCGCCCGACGGGATTTGCGACCAGATGCATTTGGAGCGCCGGCATGATCAACGACCTCTGGTATAAGAACGCCGTCATCTACTGCCTGTCCGTCGAGACCTTCATGGATGCGAACGGCGACGGCGTCGGTGATTTTCAAGGCCTGATGCGCCGTCTCGACTATCTCTCCGGCCTCGGCGTGACGGCGATCTGGCTCATGCCGTTCCAGACTTCGCCCGGTCGCGACGACGGCTACGACGTTTCCGATTACTATGATGTAGACCCGCGCTATGGCTCGCTCGGCGACTTCGTCGAGTTCACCCATGGTGCCAAACAGCGGGGCATCCGGGTGTTGATCGATCTGGTGATCAATCACACCTCAAAGGATCATCCCTGGTTCGAACACGCCAGAAGCGATCCACAGTCGCGCTATCGCGACTGGTACGTCTGGTCAGACAAAAAGCCTGCAAACGCTGATCAGGGCATGGTCTTCCCGGGTGTCCAGAAGACGACCTGGACCTATGACGAAAAAGCCAGGGCCTATTATTTCCACCGCTTCTACGATCACCAGCCTGATCTCAACACCTCCAATCCTGAGGTGCAGGCGGAGATCCTCAAGATAATGGGCTTCTGGATTCAGCTCGGCGTCTCGGGCTTCCGAATGGACGCCGCCCCTTTCATCATCGCCACGAAGGGCGCCGAGGTCACCAAGCCGGTCGAGCAGTTTGACATGCTGAGAAAGTTTCGCGAATTCCTACAATGGCGCCTGGGAGACTCCATCGTGCTGGCGGAAGCCAATATCCTGCCGAAGGACAATTTCGAATATTTCGGCGACGACGGCGACCGCATGCAGATGATGTTCAATTTCCAAGTCAATCAGACGCTGTTTTATGCGCTCGCGACCGCCGACACGCGGCCTCTGAAGAAGGCGATGGAGGTCACCAAGCCGCGCCCGGCGACCGCGCAATGGGGGCTGTTTCTTCGCAATCACGATGAACTCGATCTCGGTCGCCTGACGGATAAGCAGCGCGACGCGGTATTCGCCGCGTTTGGCCCCGAAAAGGGCATGCAGCTTTACGACAGGGGCATCCGCCGGCGCCTCGCGCCCATGCTCGGCGGCGACCGTCGCAGGATCGAGCTGGCCTACAGCCTGCTGTTCTCGCTGCCCGGAACGCCAGTCATCCGCTACGGCGATGAAATCGGCATGGGCGACGATTTGTGCCTGCCGGAGCGCAGCTGCGCGCGCACGCCGATGCAATGGTCGACGGAGCCGGAAGGCGGTTTCACCAAAAGCGCGAAGTCCGTTTCGCCTGTTATAAAGGACGGCCCCTACGGTTTCGAACATATCAATGTCGCCGTCCAGCGGCGCGATCCGAATTCGCTCTTGAACTGGACCGAGCGGATGATCCGGATGCGCAAGGAGGCTCCCGAGATCGGCTGGGGCGATTTCTCAACGGTCGACACAGGTGACGACGGCGTGCTGGCGCTGCGCTATGACTGGCGCGGCAATTCGGTGCTGATCCTGCATAACCTGCATCCGCACCCGACGGAAGTAACCTTCGATCCTGATGTTGGCGAACTCGGGCGATTGCTGATCGATATTGCCGATGGGGCAAGCAGCGAAGCCGACGACAAAGGGCGCCATACGGTCATGCTCGATGCCTATGGCTACCGCTGGTATCGGGTCGGCGGTCTCGACTATCTCCTCAGGCGGAAAGATATCTAAGCCTCGTTTTTCCTCACTGGAATTCGAAAATCTGCCGGAAAACACCAGGCGCGATGATCGATAGCGGATTGATCTGCAGGTTCGGCTGGTCGAACTTGCCGGTGAGCTTGAAGGTGATGCCGATCAGGCCGCGGTCGCTGCCATTGCCGAGGATGACGCCGATCAGCGGCAATTCGGCAAAGAGGCGGTTGAGGCCATAGGCCGGCATGAAGGTGCCGGTCATATCCATATTGCCCTTGCGGTCGCGCACCACGCCCTGGAAAGTCGCGCCGATCTGGTCGCCGCGCAGCACGCCGTTCTCGATACCGACCATGCCATTGCGCGAGATGACGCGGGCAAAGCCGCGCTGGAAGCGTTGCGAAGAGGTGTCGATGTCGCGTTTGACCGCCTCATTGAGGCTTCGCTGCTCGTTTCCGACAGGTGTCGAGACGATCGAATGCAGGCGCTGTTCGTTGACGATCGAGAAGCGGCGCACATCTAGCGAGCCGTCCCATCCGCCCTGCGGCGAAAGCCGGATAGCCAGGTTGAGCAGGCCGCCCTGTATGTGCTGATAGAGATCGGCAAAACGCGATACCGCACCGGCGTCGCCGCTGGTGATATTGATGACACCGCCGTCCTTCATCTGGCTGACAACGGCCTCGCCGCTGTCCGTGATGCCGGAAAAATTCAGCGTCTGCAGCTTGTCGCCGCGCAGTGACACCTGCGCCTGGAAATTGCCGACCTTCTCGTCATTGAAGCCGACGACGTTTTTCAGCTTGGCGCGCACCGATACGTCGGTGTTGTCGCCATCGCCGTCCTCGCCGCCCTCCGAGCCCGATTTTAATCGGGCGATGATCGGCCGCGCATCGGCGCTGTCGCCGGAAACGGAGACGTCGAAATTGCCCTTGCTGCGTTTGACCGACAGAGCGAAATCGTCGAGCGAGGAGAGCCTGACGCTGTCGAAATCCGCCGAGATAAGGCCGGTCTTGCCGACGACAAGCGATCCGCTGGCGCCGAAGCCATCACCCTTCAGCCGGAAACTCTTGATCTCGGTATTCTCGGGCGGGCCGGACATTTCGAATTCCGCGGAGGCGGCAATGCCGCTGCCTTTCGACCAGCCGATCCAGGGCAGGTCGAGCATCGATTTGGTGAGGTCGAGCTGAACGTCTTGCCGGTCATCGTCGATCCGCGTCAGCACCATCTTCAGGTTGCCCCTGACGATATCGGAAAGCCCAGGCATCACCTTGCTGCGCTGCTCATCGGAGAGCGTCGCCGTAATCACGCGCTGCCGCTGCACACCAGACGACGCCTCGACCGGCTCGGTCAGATCGATATCGGCAGGAATGCCGTCGATCTCGCCTTTGGCGTCGAGCGTGATCTGCTTCGGATCGCCGTTCAGCATGCCGCTGACATTGCTGATCGTGCGGCCGGAAAACGGCTTGGCAAGATCGACGTCAGCGAGCTTCATGGCGGCCTTCCACTCGGCCGGCGGCGGGTTTTGTGACGACAGTAGTCCGAAATGCGCCTTCACATTCGCGTCGATATGCCCCTTGAAATCGTCGGGCGTAAACCCGGCGCGCTGCAGCACCCGGATCGGCTTATAGGTGAGGAGCTCGCCTATGGCGTCCGCCGCGCCCGATACCGCAAGATCGATATCGGCCATCAGCGGTTTGTCGTAGGCGGACGGTATGACGAACGTTCCCTGCCCGAGGCCGACGGACCGGCCGGAGGGAAAATAGGACATGCCGCTCTTGATCGAAATCGTTGCAACGGGACCGGTCAGATCGAAATGCGCCGCCGTATCACGGACCGGCGGAATGTCGCCGGCGACGTTCATCCGCGCGCCTGCAATATCGAAGCCGATGCGGATCTGATTGGTGTCGAGCTTCAATCCTTTACCGCCGGCTGCCTCGTCAAGCCGACCGAAGGGAATGAAGACTGAAATCGAGGCATCGGTCACGGTGCCGCCGAAGAGATTGCCATGCACCCAAGTGCGCACCTTGGGCGCCATCCAGAACGGCCAGAGCTGCTTGATCGCCGTCGTCTGCAGCTCTCTGGACTGGCCGGCAAAGCTGATTTCCGGCGATTTGTCACCGAGCCTGATGTGCAACGCCCCGTAAAGCGCGCCGAGCGGGCTGGAGACAGTCATATTGGGAAACAGGAATTCCCGGCCGGCGACCATATAGCGTCCGGTCGCCTGGACGTCGAAAGCAACAGGCTCTTCGCCGGAGCCGCTCGGAGCGGCAGTGCCGCCGCTGACGAGCAGATCGATGCCGAAGCCCTTGCCGGCTTTAGGATCGAGTTTGTCGAGATCGATCAGCGCGCCGTTGAGGGGCAGCGTGGTTGCGCCGAACCGGAGATTCGATTTAGCGATCTCGACTGTCTGCTTGACGAAGTCATAGGCCAGATTGATTTGCCCGCCCGACAGTTCCTGCGGATCGCCGTCGGCATAGATCAGACCGGGATCGACGTCGATCGTCGCCGCGAGCGCCGGCTCGACGCCATCGCGCGCCCTGGTGGCCGACACCGTCAGATCGGCAAAAGTGTTAAGTCCCTGCCGTATCACGCCCTGATCGTTGCGCTTCAGCGTAAACGGCGTCAGGTTCGCATGCTTGAGCGTTGCCGTCACCTTCGACACCTGGCCGTCTTCCTTCTCGGCCAGCACGTCGAGTTCCGCCACCTCGCCGTTAAGCGCCACCTCGCCTCTCAATTGCAGCGAGGATGGCCCGCCAAGAGCAAACACCAGATTGTCGACGACGAGCGACAGCGGGCCGTTCGCGGTATCGGCAAGCTTGATGTCGATGCCGGAGATGCGCACCGAATTCGTCGAGCCGCGCGTCACGATGCTGTCGAACACGTCGAGTTGCGCGAAGATCGTCTCCATCGCCGCCGGCATGGCGTCGAGGCGCAGATCGTCAAGCTTGACCGGGTTGCCGGAGGGCAGAAGCGCGGTGTCGAGTGCGATATCCTCCGCTTCGATATCCGCAACGGCGATGCGGCCGCGGAAAAGCTGCAGCGGATCGAGGCCCAGGCGCACCGAACCCGTAGTCGACAGGTGCTGGCCGCTCTTCTGGTCGATCATATTGACGTTGCGCGCTTCCAGCGCCAGTCGGAAGTCGGAGGTGAACCGGATGACGGTGGAGCCGACTTCGGCGCGGTAACGCGGTCCCGCCACGCCATCAAGCGCCGCCTGCGCCTGCTGAGACAGCGGCTTGTCGAACATGCCGCCTTCGATGGTGAACACGATGGCAGCAAGGATAATGAGAATCAGTCCTAGAAACACTGACGTCAGCTTCGCCGTCCGGCGCATCGGCGAACGCGGCGGCGGGCAATGAACGATGATCGGATCCTCGGCCTGAGCGGACGGCAAGCGGTCCAGCGCAACGATATCCTTCTTGCGAAACGTGACCTTTTCGCCGCGGATGGCTGACATGCGCCCTCGGGCTCTCCCTTAAATCGAAGAATTGAACCCGGCCATGCTGGACGGGTTTCCGTCCAATATATAATTCGGGGACAGAGAGTGTCATCCATAAACCCGGCAAAAGAAAGGTTTTCCCAATGGCGGTTCCCGGCATCGGTGCCCTGGCCCCCGACTTCAACCTCCCCCGCGATGGCGGCGGCCGTGTCTCGCTTTCCGATTTTCACGGCCGGCCCCTCGTTATCTTCTTCTACCCCAAGGACGACACGACAGGCTGCACGGCTGAATCGCTTGCTTTCACAGCGCTGGCGCCGGAGTTTGAAGCAGCAGGTGCTGCCGTTATCGGCATGTCACCCGATTCGGCAGCCTGCCATGACAAGTTCATCAAAAAGCACCGTCTTTCGGTGGCGCTCGCCTCCGACGAAGAGAAGACGACGCTCCAGGCCTACGGTGTCTGGAAGGAAAAGAGTATGTACGGCCGCAATTTCATGGGCGTGGAGCGCACGACTTTCCTCATCCGCCAGGACGGCACGATCGCGACGATCTGGCAGAAGGTGAAGGTGCAGGGCCATGCCGAGACCGTCCTCGAAGCCGTCAGGAACCTGGCCGCGTGACCGTTGATCTCGCGATAAGCTCGCTGCGCGGCGGCGCTATCGACGCCATCCGCTCAGCCGATCTCGACCGCAAGACCGCCCTTGCGCAGGAAAGCGCCACCCGTTGGTTCGCCCGCCGGGTGTCGCTGCGCTCACCGCTCGACGCAGCCCTGCCGGAGAGGCCCGGTCGCCCCGAGAAACCGGTACTGACGCCGCCGACCCAAGTGGAAAGGCGCTCGCTGCACACGCTGAAAGGCCGGATCGCCCTTCTCCATGCCATTGCTCATATCGAGCTCAACGCCGTCGATCTGGCGCTCGATATCGTCGCACGATTCGCGACCGAGCCTGTGCCCAATTCCTTCTTCGACGGCTGGATGCAGGTCGCATTCGAGGAAGCGAAGCATTTCCGCATGGTGCGCGCCCGCCTCAACGATCTCGGCGCCGATTACGGCGATCTTCCCGCCCATGACGGGTTGTGGCAGGCGGCTCATTCGACGCGCAATGATCTTACGGCGAGACTCGCCGTCGTGCCGCTCATTTTGGAAGCCCGCGGTCTCGACGTCACCCCTTCGCTGCAGGCGAAGATGCGTGAGACTGGCGATCTCGAAAGCGCAGCGGTGCTCGATGTCATCTACAACGACGAGAAAGGTCACGTCGCCGTCGGCGCCAAATGGTTCCGCTTCCTCTGCGCGCGGGAGAAACGCGATCCGGCAAAGGCCTTTCAGGAGCTGGTGCGCGCCAATTTCCGCGGGCCGCTGAAGCCGCCTTTCAACGATCTCGCTCGCGCCGAAGCCGGGCTGACGCCATCCTTCTACCGCTCCCTGGCATCGATCAGCCATGCATGAGCTGATCGATTTTCTAACGTAAACCACGACGACGAAAGCATTCATTAACCATAAACGTGTCTAATTTTCCGAAAGAGGCGTAGAGCATCAATCGGGAGAGCCTGCGTGAACGGCGGACATCAGCACCGGGTATTCGGCAAGCGGGCGCAGGAACATATTCTGATCCTGGCAAGCGGTGACAAGGTCCGCCACATGACGGTTCGGCCGTGGATGGCCGCTCCCGCCTTCTGCTTCCTCGGCGTCTTTTCCATCGGCTATCTCCTGGCGACCTCCTATCTCGTCCTGCGCGACGACCTGATCGGCGCCACTATGGCGCGCCAGGCCCGCATGCAGCACGACTATGAGGACCGCATCGCCGCCCTTCGCGCCCAGGTCGACCGCATCACCTCCCGTCAACTTCTTGACCAACAGGTAGTGGAAGACAAAGTCGACAAGCTGATGGAGCAGCAGATGGCGCTCACCTCACGCCACGGCAAACTCGACAACTTGCTCGATCGTGCCGAAAGCTCCGGGCTCACAGATAAGGACAGCGCGCCGTCTTCGCCTGCGCAATCCTATGCCCCGGCCATTAAGGATAAGCGCGCTTCGCTCGGCGAAAGCGGCATCGAGGCTATCGAGAAACAGCTCGCAGGCGGCGCACCAGCCGACGCCACTCCCGACAATACGACTCTTGCTTACGTGCCGGCCACAGAGACGGTCGGCGATCGCGCCGACCGCATCTTCTCCAAGGTGACGCTGTCGCTGAAGGATGTCGAACAGGACCAGCGCAACCGCATCGAGCAACTGACGAGCGACGCCGGCAATGCCGCCAATGCCATCGAGAGCGTGCTGACCCGGTTCAAGATTCCGATGCCCGAGACCGCTACCAAGCAGGACTGGGATGACAGCGCCGTTGGCGGCCCGTTCGTCGAGCCGGAGAGCAATGATGATTTCAACAATTCGCTGATCGCTCTCGACGGCGCGCTGACACGGCTCGAAGCTGTGCGTAATACCGCCGAATCCCTGCCCTTCCGCAACCCCGCCGTCGGCAAGGAAATGACCAGCCCCTTCGGCAACCGGCGCGATCCTTTCCTGGGCCGCCTGGCGCTGCATTCCGGCGTAGACTTCCGCTTTTCGCCGGGCGAAAAGATCCGCCCGACAGCGCCCGGCAAGGTGATATCAGCCGGCTGGACAGGCGGTTACGGCAATATGGTCGAGATCGATCACGGCAACGGCATCTCGACGCGTTATGGCCACATGTCCCAGGTTCTGGTCACGGCCGGCGATACGGTCGACCGCAACGACGTCATCGGCCTTGCCGGCAGCACCGGCCGCTCGACCGGTACCCATCTGCATTATGAAGTGCGCCAGAACGGCCATGCGGTCGATCCAGTATATTTCATGAATGCGGGCCTTAAACTCGCCACCTATATCAAGTAATACCCGCCCGGTAACCAAAGCTTCACTCTGCACAGGGTGCGGCCTCTCTATTTCTTGACTTGCCGGCCATTCGGAGCTATGTCGCGCTGCATTGCGGCATGCAATCCCGCCGACTCGTTCAGAGCTCGGCCGAACCGGAACGGAAACAGTTTTCCCTTTGACGACATTCGCTGACCTTGGCTTGAGCCAAAAAGTGCTATCGGCCGTTGCCGATGCGGGCTATTCGACCCCCACGCCTATTCAGGCGGGAGCCATTCCTTTTGCGCTTGAACGCCGCGATATTTGCGGCATCGCGCAGACCGGCACCGGCAAGACGGCATCCTTTGTCCTGCCGATGCTGTCGCTTCTGGAAAAGGGCCGCGCCCGCGCCCGCATGCCCCGCACGCTGATCCTCGAGCCGACGCGCGAACTCGCCGCTCAGGTCGCCGAGAATTTCGAGAAGTATGGCAAGAACCACCGCCTCAATGTCGCGCTTCTGATCGGCGGCGTTTCCTTCGAGGACCAGGACCGCAAGCTCGAGCGCGGCGCCGACGTGCTGATCTGCACGCCCGGCCGCCTGCTCGACCATTTCGAGCGCGGCAAGCTCTTGATGAGCGGCGTTGAAATCCTTGTCATCGACGAGGCCGACCGCATGCTCGACATGGGCTTCATTCCCGATATCGAGCGCATCGCCAAGCTCATCCCCTTCACCCGCCAGACGCTGTTCTTCTCGGCCACCATGCCGCCGGAGATCCAGAAGCTCGCCGACCGGTTCCTGCAGAACCCGGAGCGCATCGAAGTGGCAAAGCCCGCTTCGGCCGCAAAGACCGTGACGCAGCGCTTCGTCGCCTCGCACAGCAAGGATTACGAGAAGCGCGCGGTTTTACGTGAGCTGGTCCGCGCCCAGACCGAACTCAAGAACGCGATCATCTTCTGCAACCGCAAGAAGGATGTCGCCGATCTCTTCCGTTCGCTCGAACGCCACGGCTTCTCCGTCGGTGCGTTGCATGGCGACATGGACCAGCGTTCCCGCACGACGATGCTGCAGAACTTCCGTGACGGTAACCTCCAGCTGCTGGTGGCCTCCGACGTTGCCGCCCGCGGTCTCGACATTCCCGATGTCAGCCACGTCTTCAATTTCGACGTGCCGATCCACTCCGAGGACTATGTCCACCGCATCGGCCGCACCGGCCGCGCCGGTCGATCCGGCGCCGCCTTCACTCTCGTCACCAAGCGCGACACGAAGTTTGTCGACGCGATCGAGAAGCTGATCGGCGAAAATGTCGAATGGCTGAATGGCGACCTGAACTCGCTGCCACCGGCGGAAGAAGGCAAGGACAGTCCTCGCCGCAACGGACGCGAACGTGGCGACAAGGATCGCGGGCGCGGACGCGGCAGACACAGTACTGCGAGTCATAAATCTGATAACGACATACAGGATAATGACGTCCAAGTGATCACAGCAGCACCAGCAAAGGCCGAAGTCGTGAAGAACGAGCGCAAAGCAGAGCAGAAGCCGCAAAACAATGCGCGCAACAATCGGCCTTATCCGGCAAATGACGACAGCCGCGACCGCCGCCGTCATCGTGATCACGATGACGGCCCGACCCCGGTCGGTTTCGGCGACGATATCCCCGCCTTCATGCTGATCGCCGGCAGCGCCAAGGTCTAACATCCATTGGGCAAGCCTGGCGTCGACTTCCCGGGCCTTGGCGTCGGCTTGGTGATCCTACGCCAAGGTAGGATCCTTCTCTACAAGCGCATGCGCCCACCTGAAGCCGGCTACTGGAACATCGTCGGCGGCAAGGTCGATCACATGGAGCCGGCTGAAGAAGCTGCGCGCCGCGAGGCCGAGGAAGAAACCGGCCTCAGGATCGGCCGGATCGAGCGCATCGGCATGACCGAACAGATCATCGATGCCGACCGCCAGCACTGGATCTCCATCCTTTATCTCGCGCGCGACGTCGATGGCGAGCCGCAATTGACCGAGCCGGACAAGCTTTCGGATTTCGGCTGGTTTCCCTTGACGGATTTGCCGGAACCGCTGTCAGCCTTCACCAAGGCGGCGATCGCAGCCTTGCCACCCGCTCAACTTTCGGCGCGAAGCGCCGCCTCATAGGCGAGCCGCACCCACTTCGCCATCAGATCGGGATCGTCGTAAGCCTCTTCAGGAATCGACCAGTAGGGCATTTTCACCGGCTTGCCCTTTTTGCCTTCATAGGCCCATTGCGTGGCGCCGGCGGCAGCAAATTCCGGGGCGCTCGTCTCATCGGCTTTCAGTAGCATCTCGTCGCGCACTTCGACGGCGACGATGCGCCCGAGATGATAGATGCCCTTGCCTCCGAACATCCGCTTGATCGTGACGGGGCCGAGCCCCTGAAACATTTCCTCGATCCCGGCATTATCCATTCTCTGTTTCCTTACCCGCCAGCCGCATTACAGCGTGTGATAATCCCGGTTCATATAGATGAGCGCCGGGTGCTTCTCGCTGAAGCGGACGGCGGCAACTTCACCGAAGATGACATTGTGTGTCGGCATTTCCTTGATGTCGGTCACCCGGCAATCGAAGGCGGCGAGCGCATCGGCAAGAACGGGGGCGCCGGTGACGAGCGTGTCGAAACGGCCGCTGGCGAAGCGCTCGTCATTGGCAATCGCGGTGCGCCCGGAGAAAGCGTCGGCGACGGCTTGGTGGTGGGCGCCGAGCGTGTTGAGCACGAAGATGCCGCTGCGGAAAAAGATCTCGTTCTTCGGATTGGTATTGTTGAGGCAGATCAGCACCGAAGCCGGGTTGTCCGAAACCGAGCAGGCGGCGGTGATGGTGACGCCGCGGCGCAGACCTTCCATTGCCGTCGTCACCAGCTGCACATGACCGGCATATCGGCTCATGGCATCGCGATAAAGGCCGGGGTCGATATGCTGCCTGTTCAACACGTGCTTCTCCCGCGCGCTCTTCTGCCTGCGTCGTTCCTTAAATCGGGATCGATTTAGGAGAACTATGCAGCAATTCAAAATGCTACAGTGTCCTTTGCGCGACTGAAATGAGGTCCGGCACCGTAGTTCGACTTGCTATCGCGCCAATATGGCGAGCATCGGTTACCTTTTCTACAATAGGACCGGTGAAAAGCGCTGGGTTCCGCTTGTTTTTCTTTGACGATTGCGGCCTTGCGGATAAAAGGGCATGGACGATGGCTAGGGATCTTCGCCTTTCATGATCAACCTGCGTGGCATAGCAGCCTTTCTGACGCTGCTCGGAACGGCGGCGCAAGGTCATGCGGCCGGCGTGACGATCGGCGTCGTCGCCCCGCAGGGCGGGCCGCTCGGCCTGCTCGGCGCGCAGATCGCCGCCGGCGCCGGTTTCGAGATCCAGCAATCAGGCAATACGCTCGTCGCCGTCAACGAGAGCTGCGAGGACAATAGCGGCGCGGCGGTCGCCGATGCGCTCGTGAGTGCCAAGGTGCAGATTGCCGTTGGTTTTCTCTGCAGTGAGACGCTGGAAGGCGCACTGCCGAAGCTGAAGGACGCCAATATTCCCGCGATCACCGTTTCGGCACGTTCGCGCATCCTGATGGAGGATGCGCTGAAAAACGGCTGGCCGCTCTTCCGCTTGGCACCGGCCGACGGCACTGAGGCGGCAAAGATCATCGAGGTGATCCTCAAGGACTGGGCAGCCGACCCGATCGCGCTGATCGAGGACGGCACCATTCATGGCCGCGAACTAACGGAAGCTGTGCGCAATGCGCTGGAGCAGAACGGCCTGAAGCCAGTTTTCACCGATACCTACCGGCCGGGACAGGAGCAGCAGATCGCCCTCGTCCGCCGCCTGAAACGGGCCGGCGCCACAAGGGTCTTCGTTGGCGGCGATCGCAACGATGTCGCCGTCATGGCCCGCGACGCCAAGGCGGAAAACATTCCGCTGTCGATCCTCGCCGGCGACGCCATGCGCGCCGCCGATCAGCCGCAGCCTCTCGCCCCCGGGGTGCGTGCCGTCGCCCTGCCCGAATATGCGCTTTTGCCAGAAGGCGCGCCGGCGGCCGGCGCTTTGCGCGCCCAGGGCACCGAGCCTGAAGGTTATGTCCTGCCATCCCTGGCGGCGGCCCTGATTGCCGGCCAGGCGGCCGAAGCCGCCGCTGCCGCCGGCAAGCCGCTGCGGGAGACCCTTGTCGGCACGACGTTCCAGACACCGATCGGCGCAGTCGCCTTCACCGGCGCGCACGAGCTTTCGCAAAACCCCTACCGCCTGCTTGAATGGCGGGGCAATGGCTTTTTTCCACCTGCTGCGCCGACTCAATGAACGGCCGCCAGCCCTGAATTCCGGCGCCGTGCGCAGATGGCGCCCATACGGGAGTAAGACTTGATGACGCTGCCCATTCGCATTGCCCCTTCGATCCTCGCGGCGGATTTCGCCAGGCTCGGCGAGGAGGTGCGCGACGTAACGGCCGCCGGCGCCGACTGGATCCACCTTGACGTGATGGATGGGCATTTCGTGCCGAACATCTCCTTCGGTCCCGATGTCATCAAGTCGCTGCGTTCCTATACGAATGTCACTTTCGACTGCCATCTGATGATCTCTCCGGTCGATGACTACCTCGAAGCCTTCGCCAAGGCGGGCTGCGACCGCATCACCGTGCATGCCGAATCCGGGCCACATCTGCATCGCTCACTGCAAGCCATCCGCAATCTTGGCAAGAAGGTCGGCGTGACGATCAATCCGGCGACGCCGCTGAGCGCCATCGAAAACGTGGTCGACGACGTTGACCTTATCCTCATCATGTCGGTCAATCCCGGTTTCGGCGGACAGAAATTCATTCCGGCGATGACGGCCAAGATCGCAGCGGCAAAGTCTCTGATCGGTGACCGGCCGATCGAACTCGAGGTCGACGGCGGCGTCACCGTGGAAACGGCGCCCGATATCGCGCGCGCCGGCGGCAACGTGCTCGTCGCCGGCTCGGCAATTTTCAAAGGCGGTACGGTCGACAGCTATCGTAAGACCGTCGCCGAATTGCGTCAGGCAGCCGAAGGGGCACGAGCATGAGGAAGCGTCTGATCTTTGGTGGCATGATTGCAGCCGCATTGGCCGGCCTGCCCGGCTTGTCGCTGGCCGGAGACATTGCCAGCATCCAGCCGATCGGCTTTTCCGCTGACGGCAAGGTCTTCGCATTTCAGGAATTCGGCATCAAAGAAAACAGCAAGACTCCCTATTCGGAAACCTACTTCATCAATACCGACGGCGGCCAATATCTCGAAGGCACCCCCTTTCGCACCGAACTGACCGATAAGGACGCCAATCTTTCCAAGGCCCGCCGGCAGAACTTAACGGCGGCGCGCAGCCAGATGGATAAGTACGACCTTCTGACAAATCCGGGTCTGATTGCCGCCTTCAACCCGCCAACCGAGCTCGGCTCGCCCTCGAAGACACTTCGCTACACCACACTTGCGATCGATGGGCCACCGAAGACGCCCTATACGCTCTCACTCGGCGAGATGCCGGTGCCGACGCCGAAGGAATGCGCAACGGTCGACAAGCGTGTCCTTGGTTTCAGCCTGCAGATGATCGAGAAGGAAGGTGTCCCGAACCGTCAGGCTGCGCGGCAGGCAACGGCTGTTCCGGCCGAGCGCACATGCTCGGTCGAATTCAGGATCGGCGGCGCGGTGGTCTACCAGCCTGAAGACGGAAATCAAATTCACATTGCGCTGGTTCTCGCCTTCGATGCTGAGAGGAACGGACGCTGGATCGCCGTCCCGGTCCATCCCTGAGCATGGATCGCCCCAGGATGGATCGCCTAAGGGCGGCAAAGCCGCCCTCCTCCGATCTCTTTGCCGGCGCGTTGCTCTGGGGCGTGCAGATGCTGGCCGCCGCCATGCTCGGCCTTTACCTCCGCAACGGCCTCGAGACGAGCCGGCTCGCCGAGGTGGCGGCACTCTATTTTCTCGGCGGCCTGCTCTCCTGGCCATTCGCCCTGCCGGTCGCTCGGTTTTTTGCCTATAACAGGCCACCGGAAGCGCGCTTCGCCGCCTTTTTCGTGACGCTGACGGCAGCCACGATCCTGATGACCGCCTTCCTCTTCGCCATGGAATACCGCATCTTCTATTCGCGCTGGCACGCGCCCTTCGGCAGCGTCGCCTGGGCCTTCCAGTTCGTCTTCACCGGCATCAGTGCCGTCTACCAGTTTCTGGTGATCGGCCTTCGCCTTTTCCTGCCGCTCGGCCTCGTCTGCCTTGTCGTCAGCAGCTATCATCTCACCAAACGCATGCGTTGAGATTGCCGCCGGTCTTTGCTACAGGGGCGCTAACTCAATGAAGCAAACCTCTCGAAGTGAAGGCAGCCGCCCATGATCCCGCGTTACTCCCGGCCCGAAATGGTCGCCATCTGGTCTCCCGAAACCAAGTTCCGCATCTGGTTCGAGATCGAGGCACATGCCTGCGACGCGCTGGCCGAACTCGGCGTCATCCCGAAATCGGCGGCAAGGACGATCTGGGAAAAAGGGGGTACCGCCACCTTCGACGTCGCCCGCATCGACGAAATCGAGGCGGTCACCAAGCATGACGTCATCGCCTTCCTGACTCACCTCGCCGAAATCGTCGGCCCGGATGCGCGCTTCGTCCACCAGGGCATGACCTCATCAGACGTGCTCGATACCTGCTTCAACGTCCAGCTGGTGCGTGCCACTGATATCCTCATCGCCGATCTCGACCGGCTGCTCGCAGCGCTGAAAACCCGCGCCTTCGAACACAAGGACACCGTCACCATCGGCCGCTCGCACGGCATCCATGCCGAGCCGACCACCTTCGGCGTCAAGCTGGCGCTTGCCTATGCCGAATTCGAGCGCTGCCGCCAGCGTCTCGTCGCTGCCCGCGAGGAAGTCGCGACCTGCGCCATCTCGGGCGCCGTCGGCACCTTCGCCAATATCGATCCGCGCGTCGAGGAACATGTCGCCGAAGCACTCGGCCTGAAGGCCGAGCCGGTCTCGACCCAGGTCATCCCGCGTGACCGCCACGCCATGTATTTCGCGACCCTCGGTGTTGTCGCCTCGTCGATCGAGCGGCTCGCGACCGAAATCCGCCATCTGCAGCGCACGGAAGTGCTGGAGGCGGAAGAATACTTCTCGCCCGGCCAGAAGGGCTCCTCGGCCATGCCGCACAAGCGTAACCCGGTGCTGACCGAAAACCTTACCGGCCTTGCCCGCATGGTCCGCTCCTACGCCATGCCGGCCATGGAAAACGTCGCCCTCTGGCACGAGCGTGATATCTCCCATTCCTCGGTCGAACGCATGATCGGCCCGGACGCCACAGTCACCCTCGATTTCGCCCTGTCGCGTCTGGCCGGCGTCATCGAAAAGCTGCTGGTCTATCCCGAAAACATGGAGAAGAACCTCAACAAGTTCCGCGGCCTCGTCCACTCCCAGCGCGTCCTCCTGGCGCTGACCCAGGCCGGCACCTCCCGCGAAGACGCCTACCGGCTTGTGCAGCGCAATGCCATGAAAGTCTGGGAACAGGGCAAGGATTTTCTGGAAGAGCTGCTGGCTGATGCTGAGGTCAGGGCTGCCTTGTCCGAGGAGGATATTCGGGAGAAGTTCGATCTTGGGTATCACACGAAGCATGTGGATACGATCTTCCGCCGCGTCTTCGGCAACGCTTGAGCGGACTGCAACGATGTGACGGCGTCTTGTAGCCGCCGTCCGACTGTTGACAAACTACTGCGAAAGCCGCGACGTCATCCTCGGCTTTGTTGTGCCGAGGATCTGCGCCGACCCAATTAAGTGACTGAAAATAGATGTTTTCCTGTCAAGAAACTGCAGTGGTTAGATGCTCGGCACAAGGCCGAGCATGACGGACGAGACTTTTTTAACAGACTGACGGGGACTACGCAGGCGCCGTTTTCATTTCTGTCTTTTTCTTTTTGTGATTGCAGAATGGATGATGGTTAGCTTTTCTCAAGTGGCCTTTGTTTCTGCTTCGATGCTTTGGCATTCGCAGAGCGTTTGCGCGCCTGCGCCTTTTTCGGTGGTGGCATCGCTAGCTCAATCTCGGTCGTTTGGCAGGCCTCCGTCTGCCCCCTGCCCTTGGCGGCCTTGGCGACCAGTTCGTCGAGATGTTTCAGCTCTTCCTCGTCGAGATTTTCGATGCCGATAAAGCGGTTCTCCGCATGGCTTGTCAAAATGATTTCGTTGAGTTTGGCTTGGATTGCCCGGGTGTCGCGCGTCTGGGCGTTCTGCAGGACGAAGACCATCAGGAAGGTGATGATGGTCGTTCCCGTGTTGATGATGAGCTGCCAGGTTTCCGAATAGTCGAAGAAAGGTCCGAGCAAAGCCCAGATAATAACGACGCACAGTGCCAGGATGAAGATGACGGGCTTACCCGCCCATTCCGATGTGTTGCTTGCGAAGCGGGCAAACAGATGCGTCATCATCACCTCTGAAATCTCTCCTCGGAGTAAAAAAACTCCGAGGCAGGTTCGAGGTTCCCGAAAATCGGGGATCCCACGGTATGAAGGTTTTCCCGCGGGCAGGACCGAAGCTACACAGCTTCCCGCGCAATCAGCTTGCGGTAGAGATGCCAGGTCGCGTGGCCGAGGATCGGGATAACGAGTGCGAGTCCGGCAAAGACCGGGATGGTGCCGACAACGAGAAGTCCGGCGACGATCAGGCCCCAGAGCAGCACCGGTACCGGATTGGCGATCGTCGCACGAATCGAGGTCACGACGGCGGCAACCGCTCCGACGTCGCGGTCGAGCAGAAGCGGAAAGGTGATGACCGATATCGCCAGCACGACGAGCGCGAAGACAAAACCGATGAGATTGCCCCAGATGATCAGCTGCAGGCCCTGGGCCGTACCGAAGACCTGGCGGGTGAAGTCCGTCATGGTGCGCGGGAACACATCACCGAGAAGATTGGCGTACAGCGTCTGTGCCGTCACCAGCCAGACGACGAAAAGGGCAAAGAGCATCAGTCCGACGGCGATGATCGATGGCAGCGCCGGCGAATGGCGCACCTCAAGCGCATGCGTCCATGACGTATCGAGGCCTTCCTCGCGTCGGCGGCTGATCTCATAAAGACCGATCGCCGCAATCGGACCGATCAGCACGAAACCGGACATCAGCGGGAATACCATCGGCAGCAGGTTGGCGCCGGAGGTCCACAGCGTCAGGAAGACGCCGGCGATTGGATACATCAGGCACAAGAACACATAGTGGGAAGGCTTTTCACTGAAATCGTCGAGCCCGCGCTTCAGCGCGTCGAAGACGTCGGCGATACCGATGCGATTGACCACGGGCCGCGCCAGGTTTTCACTGGCACCCGTCATGACATGAAATGCCGCCATGGCTTTCTCCTCCTCAGCCGAGACTTTGGTCGGCCGCGGATAGGCATCGGCGGGCAAGCCGATACGAAATCCGCAACCGGCACTGGAGCAACATAACAAAATTCATCGCCCGTGTCGCTCTCTCCCTTGCCGCCCCTCTTGA
Source organism: Rhizobium sp. BK049 (assembly GCF_014193135.1). Classification (NCBI taxonomy): domain Bacteria; kingdom Pseudomonadati; phylum Pseudomonadota; class Alphaproteobacteria; order Hyphomicrobiales; family Rhizobiaceae; genus Rhizobium; species Rhizobium sp. BK049. Next base: position 138,827 of record NZ_JACHYV010000006.1, on the reverse strand, counting down.
CATCTTGGGCGGGCTTTCTCACATCGGCGGCACTATGAAAGCCTCAGACGCAGATATCCTTATCATCCCCGGCTATACCAATTCCGGCCCCGGCCATTGGCAGAGCCGCTGGGAGGCGAAGCTCAGCACGGCGCGGCGCGTCGAACAGGCCGAATGGACGAAGCCGGTCCGCGAGGACTGGATCGCCCGTATCGCCGAAGAGGTGAACGCCTCGACCCGCCCCGTTGTGCTCGTCGCCCATTCGCTCGGCGTGCCCTCGGCAATCCATGCCATCCCGCATTTCCGCAAGCGGGTGGCAGGCGCTTTCCTCGTCGCTCCGCCTGAAGTCACCAATCCGGATATCCGCCCCAAGCACCTGATGACCTTCGGGCCCTATCCGCGCGACCCACTGCCCTTCCCTTCCATCACCGTCGCCAGCCGCAATGATCCGTTCGGCAGCTACGAGCATGCCGACGATATCGCCAGTTGCTGGGGTTCCTTCCTCGTCGATGCCGGCGAGGCGGGACATATCAGCGCTGAATCCGGGCACGGCCCCTGGCCGGAAGGAACAATGGTCTTCGCCCAGTTCCTCAGCCGCCTCTCTGTCTGATTTGGGAGACCCGGCGCTCGTCATTTCAGCGACTACTTTCTAAGGCTTTCTTAATAGAAGTGCCGCAGACTGCGCCGAGATGAAATCAGCGAGAATGCCCGTGAGGAAAGCCCATTCAGGGGCCCATGAAGCGCATGGCGATCCTGCAGCGGCTGAGGCCGGCGATGGGTCGACCGACGATTCTGATCTGGCTGAGCGCGAGAGCCGCTGGAACCATGCGCTTGTTGGTTCCGGCCTCGGCGTATGGGACCACAATTACCGTCTAAACCGGAAATATTATTCACCGACGTGGAAAACCATCCGCGGAATGGCGCCGGACGAGGACGTCGCCGGCGACTACGAGGCTTGGCTGCAACTCGTCCACCCCGACGACCGCGACTTCGTCGCCCATGCGATCGACCGGCAGAATGCTGGCGATCCGGATTATCAGATCTTCCAATATCGTGAACGCCACAGGGACGGCCACTGGGTCTGGATCGACTGCCGTGGGGCCTGCGTCGAGTGGGATGAGAATGGCGTACCGACGCGCGTCGTTGGAACGGATACCGATATCACCGCCCGCAAGGAAGCCGAGGAGACGCTGTCGCGCCTGTCGCGCCGACTCGACCTGGCGCTGGAAGTTTCCCGCATCGGCGTCTTCGAGGCCGATATCGAAAATGACGTCGTCGAATGGGATGATCGCCTGATTGCCATCTACGGCTTGCAGGGTGCGGCACGCAAGATCGGCGGTGACGCCTGGGCCAAGAGCCTGCATCCGGATGACCGTGAACGCGTGCTCGGCCTCGCCGATCGCAGCGTCGAAAGCGGCAGCGATTTTCAGCAGGAATACCGCATCATCCGCGGCGACGGAGTCGAACGAATCATCCGTGCCCGCTCGGCCTTCTTCGTCGACGGCAACGGCCAACGCAAACTGATCGGCGCCAATTGGGACGTCACCGAGGAGGTCGCGCTTCGCAACGAGCTGCAGCGCGCCAAGGATTTGGCGGAAGCCCGCAACCGCGAACTCGAAGCCGCCAAGGAGAGCATCGAGCATCTGGCCTTGCACGATTACCTCACCGGCCTGCCAAACCGCCGTTATCTCGACAAGATGCTGGACGACCGAGCAGCGGAATGCCGGGTTAACGGCCTCGCTTTGGCGGTTCTGCATATCGATCTCGACCGCTTCAAGCAGATCAACGATACCCTCGGCCATCGGGCGGGCGACGCAATGCTGCAACACACCGCAAATGTCCTCAGACATTCCGTTCGCGCCGCCGATTTCGTCGCGCGTATCGGCGGTGACGAATTTGTCATCCTCTGCGCCGTCGACGCTGCATCGAAGAAGATCGCTAGCCTGGCCGAACGCCTGATCCGCGAATTGCGCCGGCCCGTCAGATATGAGGGGCATGAATGCCGTTTCGGCGCCAGCATCGGCATCGCGGTCGATGGCGGCGCCAAGCTCGACGCCAAGCAGACGCTGCTCGACGCGGACATTGCGCTCTATCGCGCCAAGGGGCTTGGCCGAAACCGCTTCGAATTCTTCTCGGCATCGGCCCGCAACGATATCGTCTCCGCCAAGCAGCTCGCCGATGAAATCCTCATCGGCCTGGAGCGCGATGAATTCGTGCCGTTCTATCAGTTGCAGTTCGACGCCCGCACGCTCGATGTCACAGGCATCGAGACGCTCGCCCGCTGGCAACACCCCGTGCACGGGCTGCTGACGCCGGATCGCTTTCTCGATATCGCCGAGGATCTCGACGTCGTCTCGACGATCGACGCCCTGATCCTGGAGCGCGCGCTGGCAGACCGGCGTGCCTGGATCAAGGATGGGCTGTCGATCCCCAAAATATCGGTCAACGTTTCCGCCCGGCGGCTGACCGATCCCGACCTCGGCAAAAAGCTCCGCGCCCTGAAGATCGAACCCGGCGCCATCGCCTTCGAACTGCTGGAATCGATCTCGCTCGATGATTGCGACGAGGCGGTGGCCGCCAATTTGAAAAAGCTGCGCAAGCTCGGCATCGACATCCATATCGACGACTTCGGCACCGGCCACGCCTCGATCGTCAGCCTTCTGCGCCTGAGCCCGAACACACTGAAGATTGATCGCGAGCTGATCCGCATGCTGCCGCAATCGGCCGAGCAGCGTAAACTCGTCGGCGCGATCATCGATATCGGGCGCTCGCTCAATATTCTCGTCATTGCCGAGGGCGTGGAGACGGCGGATCATGTCCGCATTCTGGAGCAACTCGGCTGCGACACGCTGCAGGGCTATGCGCTCGCCCGGCCGATGCCGGCCATGCAGATCCCCTCCTTCATTCGCGCCGGATGCTGGCGCCTCGGGCTGACCGCCGCGCGCGGACTGCAGACGCATCTTCGCCGCGCGCTGCCAAGCAGAAGAGTCAAATAAAACCTGTATAAGCGGCCCGCCATTTCGCCTTCATTCCACCGTAGAGGAAAAGCCGCTAGACTCGTAAAGCGAATTCATTCGATTCTCTTGGCGCTATTCCGTAAAATCCGGAAATAGGGCCACCAAATCCGGGAACCGCGGCCACGAAATCCGGAAACCGGGGAAGGAGCGACAGGCGGATTGTGAAACACTCTCTTTTCCTTTAAGGGGACGCCACGAGATCGATCCACTCGCGCTATCCCAAGAGCGCCAACAACAGAGAATGACCAAGATGAACCGTCGCCGCCGTATCTACGAGGGCAAGGCAAAGATTCTGTATGAGGGTCCGGAGCCGGGCACTTTGATCCAGTTCTTCAAGGACGATGCCACCGCCTTCAACAAGAAGAAACACGAAGTCATCGACGGCAAGGGCGTCCTCAACAACCGCATTTCCGAATATATCTTCAGCCACCTGAACAAGATCGGCATCCCCACCCATTTCATCCGCCGGCTCAATATGCGCGAGCAGCTGATCAGGGAAGTGGAGATGATCCCGCTGGAGATCGTCGTGCGCAACGTCGCTGCCGGTTCTCTCGCCAAGCGCCTTGGTATCGAGGAAGGCGTCGTGCTGCCCCGCTCGATCATCGAGTTCTATTACAAGTCCGATGCGCTCGACGATCCGATGGTCTCCGAAGAGCACATCACCGCCTTCGGCTGGGCCAATCCGGCCGAGCTCGACGACATCATGGCACTCGCCATCCGCGTCAACGATTTCATGACCGGTCTCTTCCTCGGCGTCGGCATCCAGCTTGTCGATTTCAAGATCGAATGCGGCCGCCTCTTCGAAGGCGATCTGATGCGCATCATCCTCGCCGACGAGATCTCGCCGGACAGCTGCCGGCTCTGGGATATCGAAACCCGCGAGAAGATGGACAAGGACCGGTTCCGCCGCGACCTCGGTGGCTTGCTTGAAGCCTACTCCGAAGTCGCTCGCCGCCTCGGCATCATCAATGAAAACGAGCCTGTGCGCGGCACCGGCCCCGTTTTGGTTAAGTAAAGATCGTCTGGTCAAGTAAGGCAGGAAAGACAAAGTGATCAAGGCTCGTGTCACCGTCACGCTCAAAAACGGCGTTCTCGATCCGCAGGGCAAGGCCATCGAAGGGGCGCTCAGCGCCCTCGGCTTTTCGGGCGTCGGCCATGTAAGGCAGGGCAAGGTCTTCGACCTCGAGCTCGAAGGCGCCGACAAGGCCAGCGCCGAGGCAGACCTCAAGGCGATGTGCGAAAAACTGCTCGCCAACACGGTCATCGAGAATTACGCGATCGCGATCGACTGACCTGCAGACCTGCCCGTCAACCGGCGGGTCCTATGGATTGAGCGTCATGCTGAAGGCAAAGCTGGAGACGGAAGTCTCGAAATTCATGAGCTATGTTTTGCGCCATGCGCCGGATGCCGCAGGCTTGACGCTTGATGCCGAGGGTTGGGTGTCGTTCGATGATCTCGAAAAGGTGCTGACGTCGAAATACGGCGTCTCCCGCGCCGATATCGTCGAGATCATCGACAACAGTCCGAAGAAACGCTTCACGCTTGTCGATAACAGGATCCGCGCCAATCAGGGCCACAGTGTCGAGGTTGATCTGGCGTTAGCCCCGGCTGAACCGCCGGCAGTTCTCTTTCACGGCACGTCACTCACGAACTGGCCGTCGATCGAGCGCGAAGGCCCGAAGAAGATGGAGCGGCACCACGTCCATCTGTCGGCCGACATCGATACGGCGAAAATTGTCGCCGTGCGGCGCAAGGGCGACTATATCATTCTGCGTGTCGACGCAGCCGCCATGTTTTCAGAAGGCCATTCTTTCTTTGTCGCGGACAATGGAGTATGGCTCGCCGAGAGCGTTCCAGTCCAATATCTTTCGCGAAATGCGGGGACTCTATGAAATCAGCCGTCGTTCAACTTCCGGGCCTCAACCGCGATCGCGACATGATCGCCGCTCTCACCAAGATCTCGGGTCACCAGCCGGTGACGATCTGGCAAACGGAGACGGAAATCCCCGACGTTGACCTGATCGTCATCCCCGGCGGCTTCTCCTATGGCGATTATCTGCGCTGCGGCGCGATCGCCGCCCGAATGCCGGTCATGCAGGCGATCATCGACAAGGCTGCAAAGGGCGTGAAGGTGCTCGGCGTCTGCAACGGCTTCCAGATCCTCGTCGAAGCGGGCCTGCTGCCGGGCGCGCTGATGCGCAACGCCTCGCTGAAATTCGTCTGCCGCGAGATCAAGCTCGAAGTCGTCAATGCCGAGACGGATTTCACCCGCGCCTACGCGCAAGGACAGGTCATCCGTTGCCCGGTCGCCCATCACGATGGCAATTATTTTGCCGACGAAGCGACGCTGGCGAAGATCGAGGGCAATGGTCAGGTTCTGTTCCGTTATGCCGAGGGCACCAATCCGAACGGTTCGATCAACGACATTGCCGGCGTGATGAACGAAAAGGGCAATGTGCTCGGCATGATGCCGCATCCGGAAAACCTGATCGAGGCCGCCCATGGCGGTTCGGATGGCCGGGGCCTCTTCGCCTCGGCGCTCGACGTCGTCGCCGCCTGACCTCACCTCAGCCATGCCGCCCGCAGGCCTACCGCGGGCAACGGCATGCAGCCGAAAAGACCTTCATCCGGATCACTGGAGCAAGATCAATGCGCCCTCGCCTCACCGTCGCAAACGCCGCTTTGTTGACCGCTCTGGCAACCGTTGTCGCGGCCTGCCAGTCGCCGGCACCGGCGGCAGGCCCAAACCGGGCGGCGTTGCCGACGATGGAGCGCGTAGCGCTCGGCGCCAATGCCTGCTGGTTCAAATCTGGCGATCCGGCCTTTGCAGCCTATAAGCTCGCTCCGGAACTCAATTCCTTCTCCGGTCGGCCGCGCATCCTGCTCGTCCACAAGGGCAGCCCGGAAAGCCGGCCGCTGCTCGTCGTCCAGGCCGAGGGAAGCCCTGCCCATCTGCAGGCCTTTGGTCCGATTATGCAGGAGCCTGTCGCCGGCCGCATCGCCGCCGATGTCAATCGTTGGTCCGGCGGCAACAGGGCCTGCAAATGATCGCTGCGGTCGCCCGCAGCATCAGTCCCAGAAAAATGACTTGCTGATTTCGCGTGCGGCTTCGGACTGCGAAACCCCGATATCCTTGAGTCCTGCCGCAGTAAGCTCCCTGAGCGCGCGCCGGCCCTCCCGCTTCTGATGCCAGAGACGAATGGCGGCCCAGATCCGTCCCAGATGCGTCGTCGCTTCGGCAGGCGGGCTGGGAAGGATGAGGCGCCTGTCCTCATAAGAGACAATAGGTACAATTGGCGTGTTGATTTCAGGCAATGCAGACATTTCAGGGATCCTCTCGGCTCATCCTTGGGATTGACTCTTAATCTTGACAGGTACGCGGTGACAATATAAGCAATTGTCACCATGACAAATTGGCTTCCTGATCTTTCCCGCGGCTCCGGGCCGGTCTATCTCCGACTTGCCGACAGCATCGAATCCGCCATTGCGAGCGGCGCCCTGCCCGCCGGCAGCAAGTTGCCGCCGCAGCGCAATCTTGCCTATGATATCGGCGTGACGATCGGCACGATCGGCCGCGCCTATGCGCTGGTGCACGAGCGCGGCCTGGTCGCCGGCGAGGTGGGCCGCGGCACCTATGTGCTGAACCGCGCCGAGACGCCGCCCGGCGAACAAACCGATGCACTGGCCGTCTCGCTCGGCGGCACCCGCTTTCAGGACGCGCCCGCCGACAAGATCCGTTTCGATACGACAGCCGCCCCAGACCTCGGCCAAGGCAAGATCATCTCAGCCATCCTCGCCGAGATCGGCGAACAGCATCTCACCGAGATTTCCTCCTATTCCCGTAGTTTTCCGCGCAACTGGTTCGACGCCGGCCGCCGCTGGCTTGCCCGCAGCGGCTGGACACCGGAGGTCGAAAACATCGTACCGACGCTCGGCGCCCATGCCGCGGCGGTGGCCGTTATTGCCGCTGTCTCGGCGCCGGGCGACAAGATCGTCTTCGAAAATCTGACCTATACCCAGGTCAGCCGCAGCGCCCGCCTTCTCGGCCGCCGCACGGTGACGGTCGATTCCGACGAATTCGGCGTCATTCCCGACGATTTCGAAAGGCTCTGCCAGCAGCAGCATCCGAAGATCGCCTTCCTGATGCCGACGGTTCATAATCCGACAGTGACGATCATGCCCTACGAGCGGCGCGCAGCGATTGCTGCAATTGCCAGAAAGCACAGCGTCTGGCTAATCGAGGACGACCTCTACGGCGGCATGGCCGACGATGAAACGCCACTCATCGCCGCGCTTGCGCCAGACCGCACCTTCCTGGTCAACGGCCTGTCGAAATCGGTCGCCGCCGGTGTGCGCGGCGGCTGGGTCGCCTGCCCGCCACACTTTGCCCAGCGCATCAAGGTGACGCATAGGATGGTCACGGGCGGCCTGCCTTTCATCCTGGCGGAGACCTGTGCCCGCCTGGTCGAAAGCGGCCGGGCGCACGAAATCCGCAAGGAAGTTATCGGAGAACTCTCCCGGCGCGCCCACCTCGCCCGCGAGCATCTGCGGGGTTTCGACTTCGCGTCGCACCCACATGCGCCCTTCCTCTGGCTGAAACTGCCGGAGCCCTGGATGTCCGGCACCTTCAAGAATGCAGCCTTTCGCGACGGCGTGCTGGTCGATGACGAAGACGAATTCAAGGCGGCTCGCAGCGAGAAAACCTATTACCGCATTCGCATCGGCTTCTCCTCACCCAAAACGGGCCAGGAATTGACCGCAGGCCTGATGATCCTGCGCCGGCTGCTGGAAAATGGCGGATCCGCCTATGACGGCGAAATATGACCTGTTGCAAATACACGCCATAATTCCGAAAAAACGCACACGCCGGACGAGAGCGTTTTACCACTGCCACCCCCATGCTACCTCTTTGTTATTCCCGCTTGGTGCGAATCAAAGGACGGCAGATGAGGGTCGAGTTCGGAAAGATCGCGTTACGCTTCTTGGGGCTGGCATCCGTGGCCGCCGTAGCCGTCACCTCGATGGCGGGTTCGGCCAATGCCGGCGAGCAGATATTCGATGAATTGCGTTTCGGAGCCTCCGCCTCGGTGCAATCGGGTCATGCGGGGGAAGATGGCGTCTTTCCGGAGATTACCGCTCTCTTCGATCCTTTCGGATATGAGGAGGCTGTCGGCTGGCAGCAACAGCTGTTGCATCCTCGTGTCCATCTCGGCACGTCGATCGGCACTTCGGGTGAAGCAAGCCAATTCTTCACGGGCTTCACCTGGACAGTCGATCTCAATGAAAAACTCTTTGGCGAAGCCGGATTCGGCGGCGTCATCCATACCGGCGAGCTGGACGACAATGATGACGGCCCGGAACTCGGCTGCCGCGTCCTGTTCCACGAATATGTCGGCGCCGGTTACCGTTTAACCCGCAATTGGAACGTGATAGCACAGATCGCCCACTCCTCTCATGCCGATCTCTGCGACGGCCCGAATGACGGAATGACGCGCGCCGGCATCCAGATCGGCTACAAGTTCTGAGCGATTGGCGCCTTTACGAGAAAAGCCTGCGCGCCCTCTGTTGACGGCGGGCTTTTTTCTGTCGCGCGTCGCCGCTACATAAGCTAAAGACAGCGCAAAACGCGCCAGGGACTTTCCGCTCATGACCATTCCAAACACCATCCCGATCACGCCGGAACTCGTTGCAAGCCACGGCCTGAAGCCGGACGAGTACCAGCGCATTCTGGATCTGATCGGCCGCGAGCCGACCTTCACCGAGCTCGGCATCTTCTCGGCCATGTGGAACGAGCACTGCTCCTACAAATCCTCGAAGAAATGGCTGCGCACGCTGCCAACCAAGGGGCCGCGCGTCATCCAGGGGCCCGGCGAGAATGCCGGCGTCGTCGATATCGATGACGGCGATTGCGTCGTTTTCAAGATGGAGAGCCACAACCACCCCTCCTATATCGAGCCTTACCAGGGGGCCGCGACCGGCGTCGGCGGCATCCTTCGCGACGTCTTCACCATGGGCGCGCGGCCGATCGCCGCGATGAATGCGCTGCGCTTCGGTGAGCCGGATCACCCCAAGACCCGCCATCTCGTCTCCGGCGTCGTCTCCGGCGTCGGCGGCTACGGCAATTCCTTCGGCGTGCCGACGGTCGGCGGCGAAGTCGAGTTCGATGCGCGTTATAACGGCAACATACTCGTCAACGCCTTTGCCGCTGGTATCGCCAAATCCAACGCCATCTTCCTCTCCGAAGCCAAGGGCGTCGGTCTTCCGGTCGTATATCTCGGCGCTAAGACCGGCCGCGACGGCGTCGGCGGCGCGACAATGGCATCGGCCGAATTCGACGAATCGATCGAAGAAAAGCGCCCGACCGTTCAGGTCGGCGACCCCTTCACCGAAAAATGCCTGCTCGAAGCCTGCCTTGAGCTGATGCAGACCGGCGCGGTCATCGCCATCCAGGACATGGGTGCGGCCGGCCTCACCTGCTCGGCTGTCGAAATGGGCGCCAAGGGCGATCTCGGCATTCTGCTGGAACTCGACAAGGTGCCGGTCCGTGAAGAGCGGATGACCGCCTATGAGATGATGCTGTCGGAAAGCCAGGAGCGCATGCTCATGGTGCTGCAGCCGGAAAAGGAAGAGCAGGCCAAGGCGATCTTCGTCAAATGGGGCCTCGACTTCGCCATCGTCGGCAGGACGACCGACGACCTGCGCTTCCGCGTCATGCATCGGGGCGAAGAAGTCGCCAACCTGCCGATCAAGGATCTCGGCGACCAGGCGCCGGAATATGACCGCCCCTGGCGTGAATCCGGCAAGCCTGCGCCCCTGCCCGCCAATCTTGTCGCGGCGCCTAAGGATTACGGCCAGGCACTGCTCCAGCTCGTCGGCTCCGCCAATCAGTCGAGCCGCCGCTGGGTCTACGAACAGTATGACACGCTGATCCAGGGCAACTCGCTGCAGCTCCCCGGCGGCGACGCCGGCGTCGTGCGCGTCGATGGCCACAAGAGCAAGGCGCTTGCCTTCTCCTCCGACGTGACGCCGCGTTATGTCGAGGCCGATCCCTTCGAGGGCGGCAAGCAGGCGGTCGCCGAATGCTGGCGCAACATCACCGCGACCGGCGCCGAGCCGCTTGCCGCCACCGACAATTTGAACTTCGGCAACCCCGAAAAGCCCGAGATCATGGGCCAGTTCGTGCAGGCGGTGAAGGGCATCGGCGAAGCATGCCGCGCGCTCGACTTTCCGATTGTCTCCGGCAACGTCTCGCTCTACAACGAGACCAATGGCATCGCCATCCTGCCGACGCCGACGATTGCAGGCGTCGGCCTGCTGCCGGACTGGCGCAAGATGGTCCGCATCGGCAGCGCCAATGACGGCGACAAGGTGATCATGATCGGCGTCGACGGCAGCCATCTCGGTCAGTCCGTCTACCTCAGAGACCTGCTCTCCACGCGTGAAGGCCCGGCGCCGGAAGTCGATCTCTTCGCCGAGCGCCGCAACGGCGATTTCGTCCGCTCCGTCATCCGCAACGGCCAGGCGACCGCCTGCCACGACATATCCTCGGGCGGCCTGGCCGTCGCGCTCGCCGAAATGGCCATGGCCTCGGACAAAGGCATGAAGATCGATCTCGGCGAAGGCAAGGGTGCTGCGCATGCGCTGCTCTTCGGCGAAGACCAGGCCCGTTACGTGCTGACTGTGCCGGCCGATGTCGCCGATTTCGTCTGCGTCAATGCAGAAGGCGCCGGCGTTCCCTTCCGTCGCCTCGGCACGGTCGGGGGCGATACACTTGATGTCGGCGATCTTATTTCACTGCAGATTCAGCAATTGCGCGATGCCCATGAATCGTGGTTCCCTGACTTCATGGAAGGCCGCGGCGAGCTTGCCGCGGAATGATGCGCAAGGAGTAACGATCATGGCCATGAAACCCGGCGATATTGAAGACATGATCAAGGCTGGGATTCCCGGTGCCAAGGTGACGATCCGCGATCTGGCGGGCGACGGCGATCACTACGCCGCCGAAGTCGTCGCCGAAGCCTTCCGCGGCAAGAGCCGCGTACAGCAGCACCAGATGGTCTACGAGGCGCTGAAGGGAAACATGGGGGGCGTATTGCACGCCCTCGCTTTGCAGACCTCCGCACCGGATTGACATGCCGGCTTCGGCCGGTCGAAGCTTTGAAATAAAGAGGCCCGGGTGGAAGGATTCTTTCCTTCCGGGTCTTTAGTTCTCTGCAAAGCGGTTTCTGCATGACAACGGTCTCCGGCCTCGCATGCGCCGTGCTTCAACCTCCCTATTCCTGCCCTCGGGCTTGACCCAAGGGACATCCCAGGAATGCCGCCACCGCGCTTCAGCTCGGTGAAATGACTAATGCTCCCCGACCGCCGTAACCTGGCGCGAACGATTTAGGTCAGGCTGATACGCTTGCCCGCCGCGGCGGATCGCTTCACGGCGTCGATAACTTTTAAGGTTTCTAGTCCCTCACGTCCGCTGACCAGCGGCGCTTCTTCCCCTCTGATGACCCTGCAAAGCTGGCGTATCTGAAGGACTAGCGGATCCTCGTTCTCGATTTCGGCGCGATGACATTCGAACGGTTCCATCCAGCTCCTTTTGCCCGGATTGCTCCACATGTTGAGCGACGGCACCGACAGCGACCCGTGGGTGCCGCCGATCATGTAGCAAGCCTCCTCGGTTTTAGGGTAAGCGGGGTTTTCGCCGGTCGTCATCTCCCAACTCCATGGCGCGACGACGGAATCCGAAACGGAAGCAGTCCCGAGAATTCCGTTCTTGAACTCGATGAGGATCACCGCGGTCTCCTCAACGGCGTTTGCGCGAACTGCGTTGGATTCGAGCGCCTGGACCGCCGTGACATCCCCGAATAAGTAGCGAAGGTTGTCGATGTCGTGGATCAGATTGAGAAAGACTGGTCCCGCGCCGCGTTCGCGCCGCCAGGAAGTGTCGAAGTATTCCTCCGGTTTGAATAGCCAGAACATGGCATTCACGACCAGTATTCGTCCGAGCTTTCCGCTTTCGATGATCTGTTTAGCTTTTTGCATCATCGGATTATGTCGGCGATGATGTCCGGTCAGCAGCGGAACGCCTTTGGCCTCGGCCATCTCAACGAGCCTCTCGCCAGCAGCAATATCGTCGACGATGGGCTTCTCGATCAATGCCGGGATGCCGGCCTCGAGGGCCTCAAAACCGTTTCTGACATGGATCTGGTTGGGCGTCGCGATGATAACGCCGTCAGGACGCGCTGCGGCGACCATCTCAGCAAAGGTCGAAAACCATTTGACGCCAACCTCGCTGGCGATCGCCTCTCCAACCGGGCTCGGGTCGACGATAGCGACAAGCTCCGCCATCGGTTCGTCCAGCACGTGTTTGATGTGGCGCTTCCCGATAAGCCCCGCGCCGAGGACCGCCAGTTTGACCGGAGGAGCCATTTGTCAGTCCTTCTTGGGTGCCGTGAGCATCGTCGCAACGCGGCGGATTCCGAGCGGATAGCCCTCCGTACCCAGACCGGTGATGATGCCGTCGGCGCGGTGGGAAACGAAGGAATGATGACGGAAGCTTTCGCGCTTATACATGTTGGAGATATGGATCTCGATGACGGGACCTTCGAACGTGTTCAAGGCATCGAGGATCGCAAGCGACGTGTGCGTGAATGCGGCCGGATTGATGACGATACCGGCTCCGTCTTCGCGCGCTTCGTGAATCCAGTCGATGATTTCATATTCACGGTTGCTCTGGTGGAAACGGATCTCGTGGCCGAGTTCTGAGGCCACTTTCCGGCAGTCTGCCTCGACATCGGCCAGCGTCTCGTGACCATAGATGTGAGGCTGACGCTTGCCGAGCAAATTGAGATTTGGGCCATTCAGAACGTAGATCAGGCTCATTGTAATTCTCCTTGTGAGGGCGTTGCCAAGCTTAGGCGAACGCTATTTCCTGGAATGCGAAATTCGGATCGGACTCGTAAAGATCGGCCCGCAGCCCCAGACGCCCTGCTTGCAGCGCGGGGGCTGCGACATCGCGCGCAGCTTCGAGGACCGCCTTCAACAACTCCCGCTTCGTTTCTGCCGGCCGGCCAGGGGCCATGCGCACGATTATCTGGATGAAGTGATTTTCCGGATGCTCGTCACCGACGCAGGAGAAGGTCGCCTCCCTGGCGAAGGTCCGCACGGCCGTGGGCCTCACCAGGCCCCCGTCGCGCACCCGGTGGTGGACCGCTCTGGTCAATTCATCGATCGCCACCCGTTCGGCAGCACCCTGGCTATAGTCGATAATGATGTGCGGCAAGACATGTCCTCCCGGTCAGGCTGGAGCTCGACACAATTCTTCGAAGTGGCGCGACATGCGTTCCGCATCCGGTTTTACGCCCGTGAACAGTTCAAAGGCCGCCGCGGCCTGGAACACGGTCATGCCGCCGCCCGGCAAGGTCCTGCACCCCTTCTTTTCCGCCAGGGCCAGAAGTTCGGTCACGAGCGGCATGTAGACGATATCGGCGACCCAGTGATGTGGATGAAGCCATTCCGGATCGATCGGGAGACCGGGATGACTTCGCATGCCCGTCGGGGTAGCGTGGATCAGCCCATCCGCAGAATCGAGCGCCGCGCCGACGTCTCTGATCGGCTGCGCGCAGGTTCTTGAAAAGCGCCGGTTGAGCTGATCGGCAAGCGCGGCGGCGCGATTTGTGTCCTGGTCGAAGATCGAGAGCATCTCGATACCGAGCTTGATGGCCGCGTGCGCGACGGCGACTCCTGCCCCGCCTGCGCCGAGCAGGACGGCATGCGTTTTGGCGACACCGGGCATGCCCCGCTCGAAATTCTTATAGAAGCCATACCAGTCCGTATTGTGCCCGATCCTCTTTCCGTCCCGAAGCACGACTGTGTTGACCGCTCCGAGCATCTCGGCGTCCTCGGACAGGCTCGTAAGATGAGCGATGACCGTCTGCTTGCACGGGTGCGTGATGTTGCTTCCTGCGAAGCCGCGGTCTTCGAGTTCTACGAGCAATTCAGGCAGCGCAGAAGCGGGTAAACTGCGCTCTGAGAGGTCGACGAGCTCGTAATGGTAATCCAGCTTCAGGTGCCGCGCCTCGGTTTCATGGAGCGCGGGGGACTTCGACATCTGGATGTCGGCCCCGATGAGACCGACGAGGAATGTGTTATTGTTCATTTGGATAACCCAATCGGCTCAGTGATGTGCGAGGATCTCGCCAAGGAAAGCCTTGGTGCGCTCATGCGTCGGAGACTTGAAGAAGACCTCGGGCTCGGCCTCCTCTATGATCTCGCCGGAAGCCATGAAGATGACCCTGTCTGCAACTTGACGGGCAAAACCCATTTCATGGGTCACGCAGATCATGGTCATGCCGTCGCGTGCGAGGCCGATCATCGTGTCCAGCACTTCCTTGACCATTTCCGGATCGAGCGCCGATGTGGGTTCGTCGAACAGCATCGCCTTGGGCTCCATGCAAAGCGCCCTGGCAATAGCGACACGCTGCTGCTGGCCACCGCTGAGCTGCGCGGGATACTTCTCCGCCTGATCAAGGATTCGAACCCGTTCCAGGTATTTTCTCGCCAGCCTCTCGGCGTCAGCCCGGCTGGTTCCGCGGACCCTCATGGGCGCAAGCGCGCAGTTCTGCAGAACGGTCATGTGGGGGAACAAATTGAAGTTCTGGAACACCATCCCGACTTCGCGCCGAATGGCGTCAACCGCCTTGCTCGTGCCGTCGAGCGATTGTCCGTCGACGACGATCCTGCCTTCCTGGATCAACTCGAGAGCGTTGATGCAGCGGATTAACGTCGACTTGCCGGAACCCGAAGGCCCGCAAAGGACGATCTTCTCGCCTTTGCGGACCGACAGGCTGATATTTTTCAACGCATGGAAGGAGCCGTACCATTTCTGAACCTTTTCAAGGGATATCAATGTCGACTGATCATTAGCGGAACTGAGCACGGCGCCCTCCATGTATGCTTTACTTGACGGTGAACGGGATGTTGGGGATGGATTCCGGGAACTTCGGCAGATCGATGTTCATCCACTTCTTGGTGATGGCTGTAAGTTCGCCATTCCCCTTGATCTTGTCGAGGAAGGCATTGACGGCCTCGTTCCAGTCCCTCTCGCCCAGTCGCGTTCCGACGCCATTGTAAGTCGTCAGGAAGTCGATCTTGCGCTCGTAGGTGCCGGGGCTGGCGGCATCGAGCCGCTGTCCGTAGAACATGTTGCCTCCGACGGCCTTGACCTGTCCGGAGACCAGCGCCTGAATGGTCGAGGCGTCGTCGTCGAAGCGGCGGACGGTCGCCGTCGATCCCACAGCGTCGGTAATGGCCTTGTCCTGAGAGCTGGACTTCGGCACGCCGATTTCCCAGCCGGCAACATCGGCAGGCGTTTTCGCGGTATCGGCCTTTGCCGCATAGAGCGAGATCGTGTTCGCCGCGTATGGCTTGCTGTACTGGATTGATTTGGCGCGCTCTTCCGTCATCGCCATCGTGGCGAACAGGATATCGACCTTGCCAGTGGTCAGGGCCGGAATGCGATTGGCGACGGCGAGCGGCTGGAACTGGACCTTAACTCCGAGTTCCCTAGCGAAGAGTGTCGCGACATCGGCATCGAACCCGTCCTGCTTGCCGCTCGTGTTGACGAAGCCCCATGGCGCATTATCGCCCTGAATGCCGACGACGATCGTGCCCTTGGCCTTGATCTCCTCGACCGTCGCCGCGGAAGCCGCTGCGGCGCCCACCGTGACGAAGGCGGCCGTAGCCAGGGCCATTCCAAGAAATTGTCTGCGATTGTTATGCATTTCCATTCTCCTCCTCTGTGGTCTTTGCTTCGGGCGAAGCAAGGTTAGCGGGCGGCTTTCGCCATCCGTTTTTCGAGGCCGCTCCCGATGTGGGAGAGAGGCCAACAAATGATGAAGTAGATCATTCCGACGATCCCGAAGACGAGCAGTGGGCGGTAGGTCTGGTTCGAAATGATCTGTCCGGCACGGGTCAGCTCGATGAAGCCGACGATTGCTGCAAGCGATGTGCCCTTGATGAGCTGAACGAGAAATCCGATGGTTGCGGGCATCGAAATCTTCAGCGCTTGTGGGAGGACAACGTCCTTCATTCGGGAGATGTAATGCAGCCCGAGTGCGTTCGCGGCTTCGGTCTGGCCCTTCGGAACGGCTTCGATCGAGCCGCGCCAGATCTCGCCCAGGAAGGCGCTTGCATGGAGCGTGAACGCGATGGCCACAGCGATCCATGCATTGACGTCCACGCCCAATAGCGCGACGCCGTAGTAGACGACGAAGAGCTGCATCAGCAGCGGCGTGCCCTGGAAGAGCGCGATGTAGCCCGACGATACGAAACGTGCGACACGGTTCTGCGACGTGCGCACCAGAGCGATCAGGATTCCGAATATGCCTCCGCCGACAAAGCCGATGATGGCCAGCAGCACGGTCCACTTCAGACCCTGTAAGAGGAAGAACAGCTCGTTTTCGCCGATGGGACCCATGAACGCCTCCTATCGGGTCGGGTAGTTGAAGTAGGAACGGGAGATAATGGCGAAGATGCCCATCATCAGGCTCGAGATGACCAGGTAGATTGCGGTCACGCTAAAATAGACCTCGAAGCTTCGAAAAGTGTCGGATTCGATCCGTTGGGCCGCCGAGGTCAACTCGTAGGCGGCGATCGAAGTGCAGACCGAGGTCGTCAAGGTCAGCATCACGAACTGGCTGGTCAGGGACGGATAGATCGCCCGCAGAGCCGGCTTCAGAACGATCAGCCGGAACACATCGGCCTTATGCAAACCCAAAGCGAAACCTGCCTCGACCTGGCCCTTGTTCACGCTTTCCACGCCGCCTCGAATGATCTCGATCGCATAAGCGCCGCCATTGATCCCCAGCGCGATGACAGCGGTAGCGGTGGGGTTCAATCGGATGCCCATGAGTGGAAGGGCGAAGTAGATGAAGAAAATCTGCACCAGGAATGGTGTGTTTCGGACAATCTCGACGAAGGCAATCACCGGAGATCGAACGAGCTTGTTCCTGGATGTTCTTGCAGCGACGCCGAGGATACCGATCGCGAGCGCAAGGATCATTCCGGCAACGGCAAGACCGAGCGTCCCAAGCGAACCCCAAAACAATTCCGGGGCGCGGTCGAAGACCGCACCAAAATCGAATGTATAACCCATGTTAACTTCCTCCCTCCGACGCGGCTCGCGCCCCGCCGGCGCCGGATCAGCGATCCGGCCCGAATAATCCCTCGGCCTTGTCGTACAGATGCTTCAAATGCGTCTCAGGCGAGGCAGACCCTGCGAGTGGGACTTCCACTGAGATCGCCGCCGAGCTGCCGATCGCTGCGACGAGTTCCTTCAACGGTAGTTCGCCCTCTCCCGGCGCGAACCGCCCGCCTCTAGCTTCAGCGATCATCTCCTCTGGCGTCACCGGCGCCGGTCCAGCGACATCGCACAACTGAACGTGCCTTACCCAGCGCATCTCGGTCCGGAGCGAGGCGAGCGTGCCGCCATTCCTGAAGAAATGTACTCCGTCGACAAGGGCGCCGGCATTGCGGGCATCACTCGCCTTCACAAGACTGACGCTGTCCCGGAAGGTTCTAGTCACCCGCCAACCCATGTTCTCGACATCGACAGCCAAGCCGTAGCGGTCCGAAAGGCGGCAGAGATCCGCGAAGTTCGAGACCAATCTGGATTGATCAGGATCGTCTCCGCAGACACTGAGCCGGCGTGCTCCAATGTCCGCAGCCGCGGCGACTGTGGCCTCCAACGACGACGCGTCGAAAGCGGGGTCGATTACGAAGAACTCGATATCGAAAACCTCGACGCCCTCACCGGCAAGAACGGATTTCAGCTCGCCCGCAACCGAACCTCCGACAGGCAGCTCGTAATAGGGCGCACCAGGGAACGCCGGATGCAGCCTGAGCCCGATCCTGGAGAATCCCGCGCGTGCAGCGGCCTTCGCAAACTCCACAGGAGGCAGCAGTATCGATGAGAAGTGAGCGACGCCAATTATGGGCGCCGATTTCGATGTTACGGCAGCCATCACACGATTCCCTTCGTCGCGAGATGGTTGCGCAGATTGGTGCCGGTGCGATGAATGTGCTGGCGGAGCTTGTCGCAGGCATAGTCGACATCACGCGCGACTGCGCCCTGGGCAATCTCGCTATGTTCCTGCCCGACGTTGCGATCGCCCGACGTACGAATCAGGAAGACGCGGCGATATCGGTCGTTGAGATTGAGCAGAAGACTGCAGAAATGAAGTAGCAGAGGTTTCCCGCAGCCCGAGATCAGTGTCAGGTGGAACTCGCGGTGAAGCGCTTCCCAGTGCTCCAGCGTTTCTGGATGCGCGGCGTCGCGCTCCGTGCGGTTGAGACGGTGAAGTGCACGCATGACGTTGCCCTCCCAATCGACGTCTCCGAGACGCATGGATTCACGCAGCGCGAACACTTCGAGTTCCTCGCGTAGGCTGGTGACCTCTTCGAGATTGGCCAGGGAGATCGGCGCGACGCGATAGCCTCTGTTGTCCTGAAACTCGACCAGACCGTCTGAAATGAGCCTGGCCAAGCCCTCCCGCAACGGGCTCAGACTGACATTGAAAGTCTTCCGCGCCTTGTCGAGATTGATCTTGCTGCCCGCTTCCAGTTCCCCGGAGATGATCGCCTCCCGAAGGCGCGATGCGAGCTGGCTGCCGATGGTGTTCTTGCCATCGTCGAGGAAGCCGGCTGACGGCGCGTCTTCTGTCAACGGCGCAAGAGAGCTGTCGTCGGCCGAGTTCATCCTTCCTCCCAAAGCAACCTGCCAAAGTTTCGATAATCGATATGATAAACGATTATTGATGTCAACTTGAATACGTCAGAAACCACTAGATGCCCCGCGTCTACGCTCCGGTAAAGGCAATTAAAAACGCAATTCCAATCACTTAACTAACAAAAACCACGGCTGCTCCTCTGCCAACAGCATTGAGCGCTTGGTCGCCGGTTGACAAATAATCGATTATTCTGATAGTCGAACCTCATTGGGAGGTAGCCTTATGGTAATTAGAACCGAAAGCGAGTTGACGCCTGCCGTCCTCGCCGTGATGAACCGCACCGCGGATCCACGGCTCCGGGAGATACTTGTTGCAATGGTGAAGCACCTCCACGCATTCGTGCGGGAGGTCAGACTGTCGGAAGTCGAGTTTCGCGAAGCGACCGCCATCCTCAACGAAATTGGGCAACTGCAGACCGACAGCCACAATGAGTTCGTGCTCATGGCCGGATCGCTTGGCGTCTCGGCGCTCGTGTGCCTGCTCAACAACGGCGACAACGGGCAGACCGAGACGTCACAGTCGCTGCTCGGGCCCTTCTGGCGGCTCAACTCACCGCGGGTCGAGAACGGCGGAACCATCATCCGCTCGGAAACGCCCGGAACACCCCTTTTCGTCCACGCGAAGGTGGTTGATCGAGGAGGCAAGCCCATCCAGGGCGCGGAGATCGACGTATGGCACGCCTCGCCTGTCGGCCTTTACGAGAACCAGGATCCTGATCAGGCGGAAATGAACCTGCGCGGCAAGTTCACTACGGACGACGAGGGTCGATTCTGGTTCAGAACGGTCAAGATGGTGGGCTATCCCATCCCTGTCGACGGGGTCGTAGGTCGGCTTCTCCAAGCGCAAGGCCGCCACCCTTACCGACCTGCGCATCTGCATGCCCTGATCTTCAAAGAGGGATACAAAACCCTCATCTCCCAGGTCTTCGACCCGAGCGATCCGAACATTGATTCCGATGTGCAGTTCGGCGTCACCGCGGCTTTGACAGGCGACTTTGTCCGTCATGACGAGCCGCACCCATCCGATACGGACGTCAGTGGGCCCTGGTTCTCGCTCGACTACACCTACGTCATGGAGCCGGGCGAGGCCATCCTGCCGCGTCCCCCGATCAAATAAAGAAACCAGCAGAGCCACATCATGATTACCGAAAAGGAACGCCAGGCGGCAGCCGACGCACTGCTGAAGGCAGAAACCGAACGCAAGCCGATCGTCCAGCCGAGCAGGACATATCCGAATTTGGAACTTGAAGACGCTTACGAGATTCAAGCACTCTGGGCGCAGGCCCGGGTTGCAAAGGGGGCGCGAATCGCGGGTCATAAGATCGGACTGACATCGCGGGCGATGCAGATGGCCTCGAAAATGACGGAGCCCGACTACGGCGTCATTCTCGACGACGCCCTTTTTAACGACGGAGCGCAGATCAGAGCGGAGCTCTTTATCAAGCCTCGCCTCGAAGTCGAACTCGCTTTCGTAATGGGTGAGGATCTCGAGGGACCGGGCACTCGGATCTATGATGTCATGCGCGCAACGGAGTTTGTCGTCCCTGCGCTTGAGATCATCGATTACCGAACCGAGGTACCCAGAGCGATCACCGATACGATCGCCGACAACGCTGCTTTTGGAGCGATCGTCGTTGGTGGTCGTATCATCCGGCCAATGGATATTGACATCCGCTGGGTTGGCGCGACCCTTTCAAAAAACGGCATCATCGAGGAATCGGGTGTTTCAGCAGCTATCATGGGGCATCCGGCCGCGGGTGTCGCCTGGCTTGTGAACAAGCTTCATGCCGTCGGAGCCGGGTTGAAGAAGGGCCAGATCGTTCTTGCAGGCTCGTTTACTCGCCCGGTGGACATAGCCAAGGGCGATGTCATCCAAGCCGACTATGGTCCGGTCGGCTCGATCGGCGTCTCGTTCGTGTGAGGCGCCGATGGAACTTCCTATCAATCACTTCAAACGAAAATTGAGAGCCGGTCAGAGCCAGATCGGTCTCTGGTGCGGCCTTCCCGGAAGCTACGCGGCAGAAATCGTCGCGCCGTCGGGCTTCGACTGGGTGCTGTTCGATACCGAGCACTCTCCAAGCGACGTCCTTACCGTCCTGCCGCAATTGCAGGCGGTCGCGCCTTACGACGTTTCCCCAGTCGTACGCCCGGCATTCAACGATCCCGTGCTGATCAAGCGCTTTCTGGACATCGGCGTCCAGACGCTCCTCATTCCCTATGTGCAGAACGAGGAGGAGGCGAAGGCAGCGGTCGCCGCCATACGGTATCCGCCGCACGGGATTCGCGGGGTCTCCGCCTTGACGCGCGCCACCCGCTTCGGGCGCGTGCCGAACTACGCGCGGGTTGCCGAACAGGAGATCTGCCTGCTTCTGCAGGTCGAGACCCGAGAGGCACTCGGTCGGCTGGAGGCGATCGCAGCGGTCGAAGGCGTCGACGGTGTCTTCATCGGTCCCGCCGATCTGGCGGCCAGCTTTGGCCATCCTGGACAACCGGGACACCCCGAGGTGGTCGCGGCGATCGAAGATGCGATCGGACGCCTGAAAATTCTCGGAAAGCCGGCAGGCATCCTCACGCCGGACGAGACTTTCGCCGCCCGCTGCATTTCGCTCGGGACGTTGTTCACCGCCGTTGGCGTAGACGTCGCCCTCCTTGCAAGAGGATCGGAGGCGCTCGCAGCCCGCTTTGCATCTTAGGAGTTCGCGCCGATGTCGACGCGCGAGAAAGTTCTGTCCGAGATAGCACCGGCGGGCATAATCCGGGCCGCCGTCAACATGTCGAATGCAGCGTTGGTCCGTTGGGACGATCAGGCCGGCGCCTTGGTCGGCCCAAGCGCTCAGATCGGTCACAAGATTGCCGAGCAACTGGATTGCGGCCTGTCGCTGATCCAGTACGGCTCAGCCGCCGACATCCTCACCGCTTCCGATCGCGGCGAGTGGGACATTGCTTTTATTGCCTCGGATCCCTCGAGAGCCGACCGGTTCTCCTTTTCACCTCCCTACATTTCCGTCAGAGCGACCTATTTGGTACCGGAGGACACGGCGTTCCGATCCGTCGGAGACGTCGATGCTGAAGGAGTGCGGATAGCCTCCGCAAAAAGCGCCGCCTATACGAAGCAGCTCGAGCGTATTCTTGAAAAAGCTACTGTCTCGCATACTGACAGTCCGGCAGCTGCAATCGATCGTCTTGTCAGATCGCAGTGCGACGCGGCTGCAGGATTGACCGAATTCCTCGTTCAGAGTTTGGAGCGAATTACCGGCTTCCGGCTGGTGGAGGGAGCGTTCTCTGAAATTCCCCAGACGATCGCCGTCCACCGAAGAGCCATTCATGCCTCAGCCTTCTTTGCGGATTTCGTACACCGTCTGAATGCAAGCGCTGGAGCGCCGTAAAGTAACGTCCTCGGCTCTTGGACGCGTGCTGGCTGTGGAGGGATCAGATCGGCAATATCGTAACCAGCCAACAGCGCTGGAGGCCAGCCTTCAAGCCGGCAGCTTATTCTGTTCCGGAGAGGCAAAGACAGAGGCCGGCATCGGTCCTGACGTCATCAGGGTGAAATCAAAGGACGCCTTGAGATCTGGGCCTAGCACATATTGCCGATGGACCCGCAGCTGGTCCTTGCGGATCTTCCGGTAATGTTCGCCCGTCAGCATCTGCTTGACGCGGATAAGAAGGATCTTTGCCGGCGGCGCATCTGCATGGCCGGAGACGGCCACAACCGGCACCTTGTAGAAGTTGATCGAATCCGTCAGGCATTGCACGTCAAGCCAGAAGATCTCCGGACAGCGGGCGATCAGGCCAACGCGGGCGCGAAGCAGGCTTGCCGATGACAGCAGGGCGCATTGCAGAATGGCGCTGCCGAGTGTGGCAAACACGACGCGCCTGCCCTTGAAGATCTCCGGCTCCCTTTCAAGCAATATGCCGATCACATGGGCGGCGACGCTCGATCCCATGCTATGCGAGGAGATCACGTACTCGTCCGCCTCCTCGGCGAGCGCCTTGCGCACCGCGGTCGCCCGCTCTTCCAGCCAGTCGTTGAAGTCGGCCCGATCCATACGGCCGAGCGCCACTGCCATTTCCCAATCTGCAAAAAGATGCAGCGTATGGAAACGCTCGGAAAAAGGCAGGAAGGCGAAGATGAAGAAGCAAAGCGCCAGTGGCCCGCTCCAGAGCACATGCCAGGCGGAGAAGCCGAGACTATAGGGCAGGATAACGATCTCTGGCGTCAGCACGATTGCCAGCGCCGTCAGCAGGAATGGAAAGAGGAAGAACAGGCCAAAACGCCACGCATGCCTGAAATATCCCCGCATGCCACCTTCGAGCATGATCTCGGCGCAGCTTCGAAAGCCTGCAATGATCCGGCTCAGCGTATTGCGGCTGCGCAGCCCGCGCACGAGCATGTCGTGATCAACCATGTGGATCCGGCTCTTCGTCCGCCAGCCGGCGGAACTGGTCTCGGCCGCAGGCGCCGGTGCGCGCACTTCTGCGCTGCCCGTCGTGACCTCGAAGCAGAGAGGATCGCTTCCCGCCTCTGGCGCGCCGGTTTCGACCGAGTAGCCCCAGACGGCAGCACTCTGTCTGGCTGAGCGTTCGTACCGTGCCCTGTGGGCAAGCCCGTCGAGCGGCTCGAAGCCTGGGAAATGAAGGACGACCCGCTTCTTTATCAATTTCATTTCACTGTTCCGCCCGGCCAAAGACCGGTCTGTTGCAGCGATCCGGCTGCCGGTCACTGATATCGCCAAAAAGCAGGCATGATCTCAAAGGCGCCTTGCTAACCGAACTCTTCTGGAATTCAATAGCAGCCACGTTGTTTTCGCGGCGAATGGAGGGGTTTTGTGGCTGACCTTGTCAAAGAATTGATATCGGGCGTCGTCGATAGCGTTCTGAAGGAAATTCTGAAGAAAACCACCGGCCGCGTCACGACGAAGCGCAGGAGGCGCAAGGCGCGCCCTGCCGCGACCACGACGGCTGCCCGCAAGGCGCCCAAGCGCAAGCCGGCCCGCAAGCAGATCAGCAAGCGCAGAACCGCCGCCGGCCGCAGCCGTCAGCGTCGCGTCTGAGACACGCGGCAACACTTCGGCCCTAACGCGACGGCAACAATCCCGAAGTGGTCTCACCACATTGGTTTTTTTGGATCCGGCGGCTGGAATTCCTGTTGTCACATGCTATCTAAGGAAAACGATTGAAACGGCGGGCCTTTAACTCGCCTGTTGAAAGGATCAGATCCCATGAGCGGCATTCACGAATTCATCGACAACGAAATCAAGAGCAACGACGTCGTCCTCTTCATGAAGGGCACGCCGCAGTTTCCGCAGTGCGGGTTCTCCGGCCAGGTCGTGCAGATTCTCGATTACATCGGCGTCGACTACAAGGGCATCAATGTGCTCGCCGATTCGGAAATCCGCCAAGGCATCAAGGATTATTCCAACTGGCCGACGATTCCGCAGCTTTACATAAAGGGCGAGTTCATCGGCGGCTGCGACATCGTCCGAGAAATGTTCCAGGCCGGTGAACTGCAGCAGCATCTCCAGGAAAACGGCGTCACCGTTCGCGGCGCCGCCTGACCGGTCACCGGACGTCCGCCCGGTTTCCAAATCTGTTTCTCGAGTCCGAGGCGCTGCGGTGAGCAGCGCCTTGGCCTGTTTATGGGAATTTCATTGTGACAGATTCATCACAAGCCGTGTCCGCGGGCCGCCTGCCCATGGGCAAGCGTGAGTTCATCGCGCTTGCCGCCTTCCTGATGGCCATCAACTCGCTTGCCATAGACATCATGCTCCCGGCGCTGCAGCAGATCGGCGCGAGCCTCGGAGTCGAAAGCGAGAATCACCGGCAATTCGTCGTCTCCTCCTATCTGCTCGGTTTCGGCTGCGCCCAGCTTTTCTACGGTCCGCTCTCCGACCGCTTCGGCCGCCGCACGCCGCTGCTGATCGGCCTCGTAGTCTATATCACGTCCGCCATCGGAATCGTTTTCGTTCCCTCCTTCGCAGGCCTGCTGGTGCTGCGCTTCATCCAGGGCGTCGGCTCGGCCGCCACCCGCGTCATCACCATCTCCATCGTCCGCGACATCTATGGCGGCCGACAGATGGCCGAGGTCATGTCGCTCATCATGATGGTCTTCATGATCGTGCCGGTGATTGCGCCCGGCACCGGCCAGGTCGTCATGTTCTTCGGCAACTGGCACCTGATCTTCCTCTTCATCGCCACAATGGCGACGGCGATCGGCGTCTGGGCCTATGTCCGCCTGCCGGAAACCTTGCATCCACGGAATGTCCGCCCCTTCACCGCCCGCTCGATCTTCGGCGCCTTTAAGCTGGTGCTGACCAACCGCGTGGCGCTCTGCTATACCATCGCCAGCACCTTCATCTTCGGTGCGCTGTTCGGCTTCATCAACTCCGCCCAGCAGATCTATGTCGGCATCTACGGCCTCGGCGTTTATTTCCCGTTCGCCTTTGCCGGCGTGGCGATCTTCATGTCGCTGTCGTCCTTCTTCAATTCCCGTTTTGTCGGCAAGCTCGGCATGCGCCGCCTGTCACACGGCTCGCTCCTCGGCTTCATCGCCATCAACACCATCTGGCTGATCGTCCAGATGGCAAGCTCCGAGCCGATGCCGTTTGCACTGTTCATCTCCTTCTTCGGGCTTGCCATGTTCCAGTTCGGCTGGATCGGCTCGAACTTCAATTCGCTGGCCATGGAGCCGCTGGGACACGTCGCCGGCACCGCTTCCTCCGTTCTCGGCTTCATGAGCACGGTCGGCGGCGCCCTTATCGGCGCCGGCATCGGCCAGGCTTTCGACGGCACGGCGCTGCCGATGGTCGCCGGTTATTTCATCGTCTCGATCATCGGCCTTATCTTCGTGCTGATCGCCGAGAAGGGCCGGCTCTTCCATCAGCATAATCCGGCCGTTTGAACGGCCGGTCCCTTCCGCATCCAGGATTTCACCGCATGACGCCTCACAAACCGCACCAGGAAAACCAGGGGTCCCGCCGCATCGGCATGGGCTTCGGCGAATTCGTCGTCACCATCGCCGTCATGACCGCCAGCATTGCCATGGCGATCGACAGCATGCTGCCGGCATTGCCCAATATCGGCCATTCACTCGGCGTCACCAACACCAACGACGCCCAGCTCATCATCGGCGTGTTCTTCCTCGGCTTCGGCGTCTCGCAGATATTCTTCGGCAGCCTTTCAGACACGTTCGGCCGCCGCAATATCCTGCTCGGCGGCCTCGCCTGCTATGTGGTCGCAATGTTTGCCGCTGCCGCAACCGGTAGCTTCGAAATGCTGCTCCTCATGCGCTTCATTCAGGGTGTGGGCGGCGCGGCCGTGCGCATCACCACCATGGCCATCGTCCGCGACTGCTTCGGCGGCCGCGAAATGGCCCGCGTCATGTCCTATGTCATGATCGTCTTCATGATCGTGCCGATCGTTGCTCCTTCGGTCGGCCAGCTCATCATCCTCTATGCCAACTGGCACTGGATCTTCATGCTGCTCGGCGCCGTCGCCAGCATCCTGTTCGTCTGGGCTCTTCTCAGGCTGAAGGAATCGCTTCCCCCGGCAGAACGCCTGCCTTTGTCGGTCGGCTCCGTCGCGGACGGCTTTAAGACCGTGCTTACCAACCGCATCACCTGCGGCTACATGATCGGTCTGACCATGTTCACCGGCGTCATCAGCGCCTATGTGATTTCCGTGCAGCAGGTTTTCGGCGAAGTCTATGGCCTTGGGGATTGGCTGCCGATTGCCTTTGCGGCGACCGCCGGCGGCATTGCCGTCGCCAATTTCGCAAACGGCTTCTTCGTCCGCAAATTCGGCATGCGTCGGATCTCGCACGCGGCGCTGCTGATCTTCACGGCGCTGTCAGCACTCGGCTTCGTCACCGCGTTGGCGGGCAAGCCGGATTTCGCCACCGCCTACAGCATCTTCACAATTGTTCTGATGATGTTTGCGGTGATCGCCACCAATTTCACCGCCATCAGCCTTGAGCCGATGGGCAATCTCGCCGGCACGGCGACCGCCATCACCGGCTTTGTCTCGACGACCTTCGGCGCCATCCTCGGCGGTCTGGTCGGGCAGATGTTCAACGGCACGGTGCAGCCACTCTTCGGCGGATTCGCGCTGTTCGGTCTGCTGACGATCGCAGCCACGCTGTGGGCTGAGAACGGCAAGCTCTTCACCCATCCGGGCGACAGTCCGCAACTCGATCCGGGCGCCGCCCATTTCTGAGGCGGGTGGACCGGATCAACTCAAGGCATTCTCGATGGACGAGCGAATTCTGATCAAGCCTTATGCGCCAAGTGACGTGGACGCCACGATCGAGATTTTTCTGCGCTCCATTCGGGAGATCTCGTCAAAGAACTATTCCGCCGCCGAGATCGAAGCTTGGGCAGAGGTGGAGGATCGCCGCTCGTGGGCGGAACGAAGGATGAGCAGGCCGGCCTGGATGGCAGAGATTGCCGGAAACCGCGTGGGTTTTTCGGATCTCACCAGCGACGGGTGCCTCGACATGATGTTCGTGCACCCTGGCTATCAAGGGATCGGCGTAGCAACCCGCCTATTGGGCAGAGTCGAAGAAGAGGCTCGCACGCTGGGGTTTCGCCGAATATATACAGAAGCAAGCAGAACTGCTCGCCCGTTTTTTGAACGCAAAGGATTTCGCGTGATAACCCGGCAAATCGTCAAAAAGCGCGGACAGGACCTGGAAAACTTTTTGATGGAAAAATTCTGCACCTGAATTGTCAATTTGCGACCGGCTTGCGACGGCCGGTCGCATAGGTTTAGACGGTAACGACCTCACGCCGCAGCGTGTCCCAGGAAGCCTTGTCGGGCGCAATCAGCAGTCCGCCGTCGAGATGCTGCGGCAGGTAGGGCGAGCCATCGAAGCGGGCCGCATAGGCGCCGGCCTCCTGCGAGATCAGCGTGCCGGCAAGATGATCCCAAGGCATCAGCTTGTTGTACATCAGGTAATGGACGTGCCCGCCGGCAAGGGTGCGGTATTCGTGGGCAGCACAGCGGTAGTTGGTGAGGAAACGCACTTTGGCGAGATTGCCAAGCACCTCGGCGCGCTTCTCCACCGGCAGGTAGCCGGTCGAAGCCATGCCGACCATCTGGTCGAGGGCAACAGGCTCGGCTGCACGCAATCGCTGCGCCTCGCCATCCGGCCTGCGCAGCCACGCGCCGCCGCCCTTCTCCGCCATCACCCAATCATCGCCCATCGGGTCGTAGATCATGCCGGCAATGGTTTCGCCGCCTGATATGACCGAAGCCATGACACCGAAGGCCGGGATGCCGGCGGCGAAGTTGAACGTTCCGTCCACCGGATCGACCACGATCGCGAAATCGGCATCGGCAAGCCTGCCAAGCAGCGCCGGGTCGGCCGCGACCGACTCTTCCCCGAGGAACAGCGCGTCCGGCCAGAGCTGTTGCGCTTCCGCCTTGATCATGCGCTCGGCCCGCTCGTCGGCCTCGGTGACAAGATCGGTCGCCTCGCTCTTGGCACGCACCTCGTCCCGGCCGAGCCGGCGGAAACGCGGCAGGATCTCGGCCTTTGCCGCGCGGCGCAAGAGATCGGCAAGAACAGTCACGTCAATACTGGTTGTCATTTCAAATCCTCTCACTGCGGCCGAAGCCTCAACTCAAATGCCGACGATTTCGCGCCGGATCAGCTGCCAGCTTTCTTCATCAGGCGCCGAGATGATGCCGCCGACTGTCTCGCCCGGACGATAGGGCGTGCCATCGAATTTCGCCGTGTGGCCGCCCGCCTCCTGGTGCGCGAGCACGCCGGCCAGGTGGTCCCAGGGCATCAGCTTCGCATGCCCGATGAAGTGCATCTTGCCGGACGCGACCATCCAATATTCGTAGGCTGAGCAGTTGAAGGCGAAGGTCATCCGCGCCTTTGCCATGTTGGCGCAGATGCGTGAGCGATCGGGCTCTTCCATATAGCCCCACGACATGCCGCCGACCATCTGGTTCAAGGCGGCAGGCTCAGCCACCTTCAGCCTGCTCGATTGTCCATCCTGGCGAACCAGAAAGGTGCCCGCCCCCTTGATCGCCGTCACCGTGTCGCCAAGAGCGGGATCGTGAATGATGCCGGCGACGGTCTCGCCCCTGACGGTAACCGCAAGCATCGTTCCGAAAACGGGAAGCCCGGCGGCGAAATTGAACGTGCCGTCGACAGGATCGATGACAAAGGCAAGCTCGGCATCGGCAAGCGCCGGCACCACCGATTTGTCGGCGTCATAGGCTTCCTCGCCGACGACAAGCGCTGAGGGAAAGCGCTCTTTCAGGGCCGCGGTGATGCGGTGTTCGGCAAGCAGATCCGCCTGCGTCACCAGATCGGTTGCCGAGGTCTTTTCAGAAACATCCGTATCGCCGAGGTTGCGAAAGCGCGGCATGATTTCCGCGCGCGCCGCCTCCCTCAGGCATTCGCCGAGAAAGAGAATATCCTGATCTGAAATAGTCATGCGAATTGCTGTCCTTCATGCAAAGAGCCAGCCTGCTTAGCCGGCCTTTCATGAAGGATCGGTGACACCAAGGCTGGAAAAGTCGAAGAGTTTCGGATCGAGCAGGTGCGACGGGTTCACATGCGAAAGCGCCCGCAGCATCGTGTCCTTGCGTCCAGGCATGCGCCGTTCGATATCGGCGAGCATGTCCTTCATGGCATTGCGCTGCAGCCCGTCCTGGGAGCCGCAGAGATCGCAGGGGATGATCGGGAACTGCATGGCGACGGCAAACCTGGCAAGATCGTCCTCGGCGGCATAGGCGAGCGGCCGAAGCACCATCAGGTCGCCCTCGTCGTTCAGAAGCTTTGCCGGCATCGAGGCAAGCCGCCCGCCGTGAAAGAAATTCATGAAGAAGGTTTCGAGAATGTCCTCACGGTGATGGCCGAGCACCAAGGCGTCGCAGCCCTCCTCCCGCGCGATGCGGTAGAGATTGCCGCGCCGCAGCCGCGAACAGAGCGAGCAATAGGTGGCGCCTTCGGGCACCTTCTCCTTCACGATAGAATAGGTGTCGCGATATTCGATGCGATGCCGGACGCCGATCTTCGTCAGATAATCCGGCAGCACATGCTTTGGAAAGTTTGGCTGTCCCTGGTCGAGATTGCAGGCGACGAGCTCGACGGGCAGCAGCCCGCGCCATTTCAGATCAAGCAGCAGCGCCAAGAGACCGTAGGAATCCTTGCCGCCGGAAAGGCCGACAAGCCAGCGCTTCTGCCCCTTCAGCATGTCGAAATCATCGAAAGCCTGACGTACTTGCCTGAGCAGGCGCTTGCGCAGCTTGTTAAAGGAGACCGAACGTGGCGCATCGGCAAAGAGTGCAGGGCCTGCGCCGTCGTCGATTTCGCCAGTCTCCGGATCATCAGCGATGTTGGCTGCGATATTCATTGCTCCGTCCTATCGAAGATCTGCCTGCCTTAGCAGAAAGTCATCCGGCAACACAGCCTCAATCGCCAAAAACCGACCAGCCGGTGCGGGCCGCAAGCATCTCAAGCGCCACGGCGCCAAGCTGTGAATTGCCGACCTTGTTCAGCCCCGGGGACCATACCGCGATCGAGGCAATGCCGGGCGCCACCGCAAAAATGCCGCCACCGACGCCGCTCTTGCCGGGCAGGCCGACATGATAGGCAAAGTCGCCCGAGCCGTCATAATGGCCGCAGGTCAGCATCAGCGCATTGATGCGCCGCGCCCGCTTCGGCGAGACCACGGAGTGACCGGTCATCGGATTGCTGCCGCGCGCCGCCAGGAACAGCCCCGCCCGCGCCAGTTGCTCGCAGCTCATCGACAGAGCGCATTGGTGGAAATAGACGCCGAGCACGTGGTCGACGGGATGGTCGAGATTGCGATAGGCGCGCATGAAATTGGCAAGCGCAACGTTGCGGTATCCGGTCTGCGTCTCCGACCGCGCCACCTTGTCATCGATGGTGATCGACTCGTCATCGGCAAGATAACGCACGAAACGCAGCAGCTCGCCGATCGCCTCGCGCGGCGCATGGCCGGCCATGACGACGTCGGTGACGGCGATCGCGCCGGCATTGATGAAGGGATTGCGGGGAATTCCGCTCTCATGTTCGAGCTGCACGATCGAATTGAAGGCCGATCCCGATGGTTCGCGCCCGACGCGCTTCCACAGGCCCTCCCCCACCTTGCCGAGCGCCAAGGTCAGCATGAAGACTTTGGATATGCTCTGGATCGAGAAGGAGATGTCTGCATCGCCGACACGAAAGACCTGGCCGTCGACGGTGACGATCGCCATGCCGAAGTGCCGTGGATCGACCTTGGCAAGCTCGGGAATATAGTCGGCGACCTTGCCCTCGCCGATACGCGGCAGGATATCGCTGTAGATGCTATCAAGGGTCGCCTGCAAATCCGCCATCGCTTCTCTCCGGATAACAAAAAAGCCGCCCGAAAGAGCGGCTTTTCCATATGCGAAACGCCTGGTTTTTTAACGCGAATAGAATTCGACGACCAGATGCGGTTCCATGACGACCGGGAACGGAACGTCGCTGAGGGTCGGAACGCGGCCGTAAGTGGCGACCATCTTGTTGTGATCGACTTCGATATAGTCGGGAACGTCGCGCTCGGCGAGGCTGACGGCCTCCAGAACGGTCACCAGCTGCTTCGACTTTTCGCGAACTTCGATGACGTCGCCAGCCTTGCAACGGTAGGAGCCGATGTTGACGCGGACGCCGTTGACGGTCACGTGGCCATGGTTGACGAACTGACGGGCAGCAAAGACCGTCGGAACGAACTTGGCGCGATAGACGATCGCGTCGAGGCGGGATTCCAGCAGACCGATCAGGTTTTCCGACGTGTCGCCCTTGCGGCGGGCGGCTTCGGCGAAGATCGCGCGGAACTGCTTCTCGCGCAGGTCACCGTAGTAACCCTTGAGCTTCTGCTTGGCGCGCAGCTGCACACCGAAGTCCGACAGCTTGCCCTTGCGGCGCTGGCCGTGCTGGCCCGGGCCGTATTCGCGGCGGTTCACCGGGGACTTCGGACGGCCCCAAATGTTTTCGCCCATACGGCGGTCAATTTTATACTTGGACGATTCGCGCTTGCTCATCGTATTTCCTTTCAAAGGTTTATGCCGGCTTGTTGCCAAACCGCGCGAAGGAAACACGCCCTCCTCTGACCTCTTCCGAGGCCTGACAGGATGTTTCGGTTACGCGAACAGAAACGATCCACGGGACATGTCAAATGAAACACCGGACATTGCTGCCCGGTGCTTGGGGCGGTCTTTAGAGGCCCGTCATGAAAATGTCAACAGCGCCGAAGCGCGGTAAGGCTACTATTCCGCAGCCAGAGGCTGATCGCCCGTATCCGGCGCGTTTGCGTCGCCAGGCGCCGTCTGGCAGTTCATGTCGGGGAAAGCGACGATGCGCTTGCCGGAAAAATCCGTATGCACGACCACGATGCCCTGCTCCTCGAAATAGCCGAGCAAACGGCGGGCGCGGCGTGCGGAATGGGTGCCATAGGCGCGGGCGATGCGTGCGTCCGACGGGCACGGCTCATCGCAGACCGCGGCCTTGGCGAGCATCAGGAAGACGCCCTGCAGGTCGTCGGTGACTCGCGCCGATAGCGACAGTGCCGTTGCCCAGGCCTCCGTTCCGGCCGTCGCCGCATCGACTCCGGAGCGCGAGATCGCCACGCGCCGGCGGAAATCCGGCAGCGCGATCGGCGGCCCCGGCACGCGGCGCATGCGCAGCCGGACGAGAAAATCCTGGTAGAGTACGGAGTCGGTGCGAAAGCCGGATGCGGGATCGTCAAGAATTTCGGCAAGCACGCCGGCCAGGCGCTCCTCCCGTTCCTCGGGGGAGATCTCCACCTGGCTCGCCCTTGCCTCCACCGGCACTGGGGATGCGGCCGGCGTCGAGCGCGAGAGTTCCGCCAGGATATCGGTCGTCGGCCGTGGCGCCGGCGGCGCGCGACGCATGATCGGGCGCTGAAATTCCTCTGGGTCGGGCGTGAAGATCAGGTCTTCCACATCCTGCGGCGCATCGGGCAACGGCATCAGCTTGGGGCTCGATGAGCGCGCCGAGGTCTCCACCGCGCCGATCTGGATCGGCAGCGGCCGGCGCGACAGGGCCGGCCCGAGGGCGACGAAATTGCCGCGCTTCAGATCCCGGAACATTTCCGCCTGGCGCCGGTCCATGCCGAGCAGGTCGGCTGCGCGCGCCATGTCGATATCGAGGAAGGTGCGGCCCATCAGGAAGTTCGAGGCTTCGGCTGCGACGTTCTTTGCGAGCTTCGCAAGCCGCTGCGTGGCGATGACGCCGGCAAGTCCGCGCTTGCGGCCGCGGCACATCAGATTGGTCATCGCGCCCAAGGACATCTTGCGCGCATCTTCCGAGACGTCTCCGCCGACGGACGGCGCAAACATCTGCGCCTCGTCCACGACGACAAGGACGGGATACCAATATTCGCGATCGGCATCGAACATGCCGTTGAGGAAGGCGGCGGCAGCGCGCATCTGCTGCTCGATATCGAGACCTTCGAGCGTCAGAACGCAGGACACGCGATGCTGGCGGATGCGGTTGGCGATGCCTGCCAGTTCCGCCTCGGTGCGTTCGCCGTCAACGACGATATGACCGAACCTGTCTGAAAGCGTGACGAAATCACCTTCGGGATCGATGATGACCTGCTGCACCCATTGGGCGGATTGCTCGAGCAGGCGGCGCAGGAGATGCGATTTGCCGGAGCCCGAATTGCCTTGCACGAGCAGACGGGTCGCCAGCAGCTCCTCGATATCGAGCGTCGCCGGAGCGCCGGACGCCAATCCCATATCGATGCCAACCTGCAATGCTGATCCTCGCGGCGAAGAGACTCACATGAATGAAGTGCCATTCTTCCGAAACGGCAGCGCCCCGTCTATCAAAGAATCTGCTGATTTTCAGGGCCGGATTTTGCCAACCCACAGGACAATTCCGCTCATGCCCTCAAGCCGAATCCCTGCATCAGCCGCCGCGTGGCAAAATCGGGATTGCCTGATGTGAAGAGTGCAAAGTCGAAATTGTCCGGATGCACGGCATCGGCAACCAGCGGCACCAGCGTGCGGGCGCGCCGCGCGATTGCCTCGGCCGGATCGAGCCAGTCGACCGGCCAGGGTGCAAGCCGGCGGAAGAGGTTTGCCATGAAGGGATAGTGCGTGCAGGCAAGCACCACGATATCGGTCTTGTGACCCTCTTTCTCGACGAAGCACTGGTCGATCTCGGCGAGCACGGCCTCGTCGGATACGGCGTCGCCGCGAATATAGGCTTCGGCCATGCGGGCAAGGTTTTCCGAGCCGACAAGACGCACATGACATTGCTGCGCGAAGGACTGAATGAGGTCGCGCGTATAGGCTCGCTTCACGGTACCCGGGGTTGCCAGCACCGAGACCAGGCCCGAACGCGTCCGCTCCGCCGCCGGTTTGATCGCCGGTACGGTGCCGACGAAGGTCATCTGAGGAAAGGCCGCGCGCAGTTCGGCGCCGACGAGCGTGAAGGCGGTGTTGCAGGCTATAATGCAGACTTCGGGATCGTGCTCCTGAAGCAGCTTGCCGAAGAGCCCGATGATGCGCTCCTTCAGCGCCTGTTCTTCCCAACCACCATAGGGAAAGCCGGCATCGTCGGCGACATAGATGAAGCCGCGCTCCGGCATCAACACACGCGCCTCGCGCAGGACGGTCAGCCCGCCTATGCCTGAATCGAAGACCAGGACGGGTTTCAGCTCATTGATCGGCGCTGTCATCGGTTGGCGCTTCCTTGCCGGATCTGGTGGAACCGCCTTTGCGCGGACTGTTTCGCGAAAAGCGATCGAGGGAGGAGATGACGCCGCGCAGCACGCTGATTTCCTGTTCGGTGAAGGCGCGGCGGGAGAGAACAGCGCGGAGGTTGTCGACCATTTTCGGCTTTTTCGAGGGCGGATGGAAATAGTTGCGTGAATCGAGCGCTTCTTCCAGCTGGTCGAACAGGCCGAAGAGCTGCTCCTTGGTGGAAGGCCGCTGCTCGAGCGCCTGGAACGGCACCGCTTCCAGATCTTCCATGCCGGATTTCATCCATTCATAAGACATCAGAAGCACGGCCTGAGCGATATTCAGCGAGGCGAAGGCGGGGTTGACCGGGAAGGTCACGATCTCGTCGGCCAACGCCACTTCCTCATTGGTCAGCCCCCAACGCTCGCGGCCGAAGAGAATACCCGTTGCCTCGCCTGCCCGGAACCTTGTGCGCAGGGTCTGCGCGGCAAAGACCGGGGAGCGCACCGGCTTATAGTTGTCGCGGCTGCGCGCCGTCGTCGCATACACGAAATTGAGGTCGGCGATCGCTTGCTCCAGCGTGTCATAGACCTTCGTCGCTCCTATCACGTGATCGGCCTTGGAGGCAGTCGCCTGCGCCTTCTCGTTTGGCCAGCCGTCGCGCGGATTGACGAGGCGCAGTTCCGCAAGGCCGAAGTTCGCCATGGCGCGCGCAACCATGCCGATATTTTCGCCCATCTGCGGCTCGACCAGAATGATGGCCGGTCCCTCGGCCAAAAGTTGACGCTCGCTGTTCGTGCCTGCCATGCTCTTATCCCTGTTTCGAGCGCGCAATAGCCTCGCCCGGCGCAAACGGCAAGACGTCAGGCTGCGGATAGAGTCTCTCCAGCGCCGAACCGATCATTTCGAGCCCCACCCTGGCGCCTTCGCGCGACACTGGCAAATGCCTTCCCGTCGTTCGCGACGCCTTGCGCTTGATGAAGAAACAAGCAGAGCCGCGTGGCGCCGCATCAGCGATCAGCGCCAGATCCGCAGCGATCAGCTTCTCCTGATCAGTGACAGC
Organism: Rhizobium sp. BK049; assembly: GCF_014193135.1. NCBI lineage: Bacteria > Pseudomonadati > Pseudomonadota > Alphaproteobacteria > Hyphomicrobiales > Rhizobiaceae > Rhizobium > Rhizobium sp. BK049. The sequence continues at coordinate 103,269 of NZ_JACHYV010000006.1, read as the reverse complement.
CGTCGCTTCGTAATTCTTCGCCAGGATGCGTGCCCAATAGGTGCAGGAGAGGAAGATCGCCAGCGTTTGGCGGATTTGGCCCGGCCGCGTCACCACCGACCAGGAGGAGCCGAGCGGGCGGGCTGCCACCGTCACATCGCGGTAGCAGGCATCGATCCTCTGCGACAGGGCGATCAGCTCGAAGCCGCTCTTGCCCTCGCCGATCGCATCGAGCAGGGCGCGCAGCGACAGGAACCAGCGGTCGAGCGCCGTATCGAGCGCGCCGCGCGTGCGGGTGGGGAAAACGAGGAAAGCGACCGCCGTTCCGGCCGCCGCCCCAATCATGGTCTCGCCGATACGCAACTTCAGGAGATCGAGCGTCAGCACACCGGTCATGCCGTAGACCAGACATAGCACGATCGAGATGAAGAAGGTCATCGTCGCGTAGGAAACCTGCAGGAAATAAAAGGCGAGGAAGATGCAGATGACCGCGACTGGAATGGCGATCGCCGACTGGCCTGAAATGAGCGTTGCAAGCACGAGGCCCATGGCAATTCCGAGCACGGTGCCGAGTGAACGCGACAGCGCCTTCATCGCCGTATCACCACGCGAATTGGTGTTGGTGAAGACCAGAAAGGAGGCAAGCACTGCCCAGAACCAACGCTCGCGCGATAAAAGCAGGCCGAAACTCATGGCGATCGCCGCGGCGATCGTGATCTGCAACGCTGCTCTCAGCAGCGGGTTGGCCAACGAAAAATCGACCAGCGGGGATTGTCCGGTGTCCTCGGCCGCATCGATACTGGAAAAAAAGTGGGCCTGACCCTGGTTGATCACTTCGCTCAGTTGCTGCCGCGCCTCACCGAGCCAGAGAAGCGCCCGCATGGTTTCACCCTGCGGCTGATCCTTGATGGCTTCGGCCATACCCTCATATCTTGCCAGCTCCGCCGTATCCGCTTCGATCACTGCGTGGACGAGTGCAAAGGGCGGCGGGCTCTGAACGCTCAGCACGATTGCGCTTTCAGCGGCAAGATGGGCATCGAAGAGCCGGATCGCCAGCTCCGCGGCCGGATCTGCGGCGCCGTCGAACACGCCCCCGGGCGGACGCGGGATGAAGGTCTCGGCCATCAGCACCGCCTCCTTCAGCCGATCTTCCAGTTGGCGCAGCTCCTGCCGGTCGTCGTCGCCGACATCGCCGCCGGCAAGGGCAGCAAGCTTGAAGAGGATCTGGTTGATCCGGCCGCGGACGCTTTCGAGCGAGCGCAGCAGATCGCGCCGCCCATCGTCCGGCAGCAGCACCGCCCTCACTACATGGCCGACAAGCACCGCGACAATAGGACCGAACGCCACTTCAGGCAGCTCGGCAAACGACGGCTGGAAATAGGCGCCCATGAAATAGGAGGTGAAAGCGAACATGCCGATCGCAAAGCCGCGGGGCCCGAACACCCGTGCGGCTGACGCCAGCGCGATCACTGCCAGAAAGACGAGATCGGAGAAAAATCGGTGATCCTCCAGCCCGGCCGCGATGCCCACAACTGCAATGCTTGCGCCACAACCGAGAAGCCGCGTCACCAGTTGGCGCGAATTGCCCTTGTCGCGCACAGCCACCCCGCCCTCGATCGACAGAACGATACCGAGGCCGAAGGCGGCCCTCGGCAGTGGTGCGATCAGCGCCTGGATGGCAAGCAGGATCAAGACCGAAAGGACGATCGTCAATGTCACCCGCGTCGCCATGCGAAGGCGTGACAGCGCCGGATCGTTGGCAAGCAGCCAGTCGCGGAACTGAAACTTGGAAGACAAATGCATGAGCCCCTCATGCCATGACGATCGATAGATACCGCCGCGGGAGCGGAAATCAAACCGCCGCTTGAATGTCTCGCTTACTGGCCGTTGGCAATCTGCGCCATGGTAGCCTTGAGCGAGATCGGCCCCTGCCCCTCCTCACCCTGAACCATGATGTCGTCGACGACGGATTTGCCATTCTCCTCGATTACCTCGAAACGCACCGTCGTAAAGTCATCGCTGTTGGGGGCGCCTTCCAGGCAAGTCGCTGCCTTGAATTTCACAGTCACCTCTGTCGTGCCGTTTGCCGGCTGGCCGTTTTCGATAGAGAGATCCTGCAGCGGGCAGGCATCCTGCCCGTTGACGATCACGTCATAGTCGAAGGGAGAAATGCCATCCTCGTCGGCAGCGGGGTTCTGAGCGGCTGCTCTGTACTTGTCGCTGAAATCCTTGCTGTAGAGCCGGCCGAGCATGCTTTCCTCGAAGACATCGATCCAGTCGCTGGCGTCGCTCGCCCAGTTCGTCTGCGTGTCCTTCATGATTTCCTTCACCGGCGCAGCCGCGTCAGCTGCAAGCGAGAGGCCAGGTGCGGCAGACCCGGCGGCAAGCAGGCCGGCGAACAGAACGGCGATCTTCTTCATGGTAAATGTCCGGGAATCGGGCTCAGGCGGCGGAGGGTAGCCATTTTCCAGCACTTGGCAATGGAGGCAAAAACGTCATGTCCCTGCCCGTTGCAGCTTTGCGTTCCCGGCTCACAATGCTATAGCGCTCCGGATTACATCACCCAGCCGGGACAATATCCCCTTCCAAGCTTAACGAGGCAGATACATGAAGAAGATCAAGGTCGCTAATCCCGTCGCCGATCTCGACGGCGATGAAATGACGCGCATCATCTGGCAGCTCATCAAGGATAAGCTGATCCATCCGTATCTCGACCTCGACATCGACTATTACGACCTCTCGGTCGAAAATCGCGACGCCACCAACGACCAGGTCACGGTCGACGCCGCCAACGCCATCAAGAAGTACGGTGTCGGCATCAAGTGCGCGACCATTACGCCTGATGAAGCCCGCGTGAAGGAATTCAACCTCAAGGAAATGTGGAAGAGCCCGAACGGCACGATCCGCAACATCCTCGGCGGCGTCATCTTCCGCGAGCCGATCATTTGCCGTAACGTGCCGCGCCTCGTTCCCGGCTGGACGCAGCCGATCGTCGTCGGCCGCCATGCATTCGGCGACCAGTATCGCGCCACCGACTTCAAATTCCCCGGCAAGGGCAAGCTGACGATTAAGTTCGTCGGCGAAGACGGCACCGTCATCGAAAAGGAAGTCTTCAACGCGCCGGGCGCCGGGGTTGCCATGGCCATGTACAACCTTGATGAATCGATCCGCGAATTCGCCCGCGCCTCGATGATGTACGGCCTGATGCGCAAGTGGCCGGTCTATCTTTCGACCAAGAACACCATCCTCAAGGCCTATGACGGCCGCTTCAAGGACATCTTCGAGGAAGTCTACGAGACCGAATTCAAGGATCAGTTCAAGGAAGCCGGCATCACCTACGAACACCGCCTGATCGACGACATGGTCGCTTCGGCCCTGAAGTGGTCCGGCGGTTATGTCTGGGCCTGCAAGAACTATGACGGCGATGTTCAGTCCGATACCGTCGCCCAGGGCTTCGGCTCGCTCGGCCTGATGACCTCGGTTCTGCTGACGCCGGACGGCAAGACGGTTGAAGCCGAAGCGGCTCACGGCACGGTCACTCGCCACTACCGCCAGCACCAGAAGGGTCAGGAAACCTCGACGAATTCGATCGCGTCGATCTTCGCATGGACCCGAGGCCTCGCCCACCGCGCCAAGCTCGATGACAATGCCGAACTTGCCAAGTTCGCCTCAACGCTGGAAAAGGTCTGCGTCGACACCGTCGAATCCGGCTTCATGACCAAGGACCTGGCGCTGCTGATCGGCCCCGATCAGCCGTGGCTCTCGACCACCGCTTTCCTCGACAAGATCGACCAGAACCTGCAGAAGGCAATGGCGTAAGCCCGTCTTTTCGCAATAGCATTGAACGGCGGGGATTTCCCCGCCGTTTTCATTTGGGAGAGAAAATGACGGTGACCGTGCACCCGCTCAAACCTTCAGATCGTGCCGCCTGGGAGCCGTTATGGGCAGCTTACCAGCGGTTCTACGAAGTGGTTATCCCGGCCGAGACGACCGATCTTACCTGGGCTCGCTTCCACGATCCCGACGAACCCATGCATGCGCTTGGCGCCTTCGACGAAGACGGCCGCCTCGTCGGCATCGTGCATGCCATCTTCCATCGGTCCTGCTGGCTGCCGCAATGGACCTGCTATCTGCAGGATCTCTATGTCGAAAACAGTCAACGCGGGCTCGGCACCGGAGCCGCGCTGATCGAAGGCGTCGCCGAGCTTGCCCGCTCAACGGGTGCCGGCAGGCTTTACTGGATGACTCATGAAAGCAATGCGACCGCGCGGCGCCTCTACGACAGGATCGCCGAGCGCTCGGGTTTCATCCAGTACCGCAAAGCGCTCTAGCTCCGGGCTTGCACAAAGACTTCGCCGCGCTATTGATTCCGCACAACAGCGTCACGAGGAGGACGTCATGAGCGAAGAGCTGGTATTCTATACGAACCCGATGTCGCGCGGCCGCATCGCGCGTTGGATGCTGGAGGAGATCGGCCAACCCTATCGTACCGAGCTGCTGACTTTCGGCGAAACCATGAAGGCGCCGGAATATCTTCGGGTCAATCCGATGGGCAAAGTGCCGGCAATCCGCCACGGCGACACCGTCGTCACCGAATGTGCAGCGATCTGCGCCTATCTGGCAGAAACTTTCCCGGAAAAGAGCCTGGCGCCGAGGCCGGAGGAACGCGCCCGCTATTACCGCTGGATGTTCTTTGCTGCCGGCCCCCTGGAATCGGCGGTGACGATGAAGGCGCTCGGCTTCGAAATCCCTGCGGAACGCCTACGCATGGCCGGTTGCGGCGGTTTCGGCGACGTCATGAATACACTTGAGATGGCGGTCTCCCGATCGACCTACGTCACCGGCGAGCGCTTTACCGCCGCCGACGTCTATGTCGGTGCGCATATCGGCTGGGGCCTCGGTTTCGGCAGCATCGAGAAGCGCCAGGCCTTCATAGACTATTTCGGCCGCATCAGCGAGCGCGAGGCCTACAAACGCGCGAACGCATTGGACGACGAGGCCGGCAAGACGATGCAGGCTGCCTGACTGTGAATCCGGCGCGACGTCCGGAACGCCGCGCTGGGATCAGCCGTCAGGCAAGCGGCATGTGAATATCCGTCATCAGTTCTGTCGGCGGCACATCGCGCGGATTGTTGAGATATTCCTCGAACATGACACTGTCCTTCAACTGTCGTCCCGAGTTCGGCAGCCATTCGGAATAAAGCCACTGATAGGCCCTATACATGTCCGCATAAGGACCCTTATGGCGCAGGACGGCATAGTTGCCACCCTCGATCGTATGTCGCTCGAACGGCGCTTCGGTGGGAACTCCTGGGGTGCTGGTGACGCAGGCGATGGAGCGCAGTTTTTCGGCCGGCACGATGTCGGGATCGTCGAGATAGACGCCGATCATCCGCATATCGGGCTTGGCAAGGCCGCGGGCGTAAAGCGTGCCGAACAATGTTTCGAAGGCTTTGCCGATCTGCATGTAGGAACCGGTATGGGCGACGCCGATCAGCTCGATCGGCTCGATCTGCCGCAAGGTAACATCAAACATGGCTTTGGACTTTCCGTTAGGTGAGAGTTGGAACGCTGCATGGCTTCCCTCTTTCCGGTAGCGCGCCGGCGGCATGCCATAGACCGATTTGAAGATGCGGTTGAAAGATTGGAGATTGGGATAGCCTGATCGCTTCGCAATATCACTGACGGCAAGCTCCGTGCGGACGATCTCGCCCGCGGCGCGATGCAGCCTGAGCCGCTTGACGGTGGCCGCCAGCGTCTCGCCATAGATCGCCCGGTAAATCCTGTGCCAGTGATAGCTCGACAAACAGGCGATCTCGGCCAGACGTTCCATATCCAGTTCTTCATCGAGATGGTCGTGAATGTAGGCCGAAACCCGTCTTAGACGGGTCTCGTAAAGCGCCCATGCCGTGCCGCCGTTCATGTCAAAGCCTTATGCAAAACCGAATGACCAGAGACAACCATATATCGAATTGACAAATCCTGCGGACCTGCTGCGGAAGCTGAAACGAAAAAAGGCGGAAGCCGAGCCTCCGCCGTTTGAAAATCCCGCAGATCTGATGATCAGCCGGCGAGCGCCAAAGCCACGGCCTCTATGGCGTCATCAGCCTTCGATCCGTCGGGGCCGCCGGCCTGGGCCATGTCGGGGCGGCCGCCGCCCCCCTTGCCGCCGAGAGCAGCCGAGGCGATGCGGACGAGGTCGACAGCGCTGTAGCGCTGAACGAGATCCGACGTCACCGCAACCACTGCGCTCGCCTTGCCGTCGTCGGACACGCCGACGAGGGCGACGACGCCGGAGCCGATGCTGGTCTTGCCGTCGTCGGCCAGGCCCTTCAGATCCTTGGGGTCGACGCCCGATATAGCCTTGCCGAGGAACTTGACGCCGGCAACTTCGCGCACGGCATCGGCCGAGTTGCCCTGCCCGCCGCCCATGGCGAGTTTACGCTTGGCGTCGGCCAATTCCCTCTCGAGCTTGCGGCGCTCGTCGATAAGCGCTTCGACGCGCGACAGGACTTCCGACGGCTGCACCTTGAGCGACGCCGCGAGCGTCTTTACGCGCTCGTCCTGCTCGGCAAGATATTCACGCGCCGTTTCACCGGTCACGGCTTCGATACGACGGACGCCGGCGCCGACTGCACTTTCGCCGAGAATACGGACGAGTCCGATCTGGCCGGTGGCCGACACATGCGTACCACCGCAAAGTTCGACCGAGTAAGGCTTGTCGGTCTTCGCGCCGTGCAGACCCGTGCCCATCGAAACGACGCGGACCTCATCGCCGTATTTCTCGCCGAAGAGCGCCATTGCGCCTTCGGCGATCGCGTCATCAACGCTCATCAGGCGGGTCGTGACGGGGGCATTCTGCAGAACGATCTCGTTTGCCATGTCCTCGACGACCTTCAACTCCTCGGCCGACATCGGCTTGGGGTGCGAAACGTCGAAACGCAGACGCTCGGGCGCAACCAGCGAGCCCTTCTGCGCGACATGGGTGCCGAGCACTTCGCGCAGCGCCTCGTGCAGCAGGTGGGTTGCCGAATGGTTGGCGCGCAGGCGCGAACGGCGGGCATGGTCGACAGTCAGAACGACAGCATCGCCGGTCTTGAATGCACCTTCGACGACCGTGCCGGAATGCACGAAGAGGCCCTCGCCCTTCTTCTGTGTGTCCGATATCTCGATCTTGCCGTGGTCAGAGGAGATGAAGCCGGTATCGCCCATCTGACCACCGGATTCTCCATAGAAAGGCGTCTGGCTGACGACGATCTGCACCTTGTCGCCGGCCTTGGCTTCGTCGGCCACAGCGTTGTCTTTGACGATCGCCTGCACCACGCCTTCAGCGCTCTCTGTGTCGTAACCGAGGAACTCGGTTGCGCCATGCTTTTCCCTAAGCTCGAACCAGACGGTTTCAGTTGCCTTCTCGCCGGAGCCGGCCCAGTGCGACCGGGCTTCGGCCTTCTGGCGCTCCATGGCATCGGTGAAACCAGCTATGTCGACGCCGATCTCGCGAGCGCGCAGGGCGTCTTGCGTCAGGTCGAGCGGGAAGCCGTAGGTGTCGTAAAGCTTGAAGGCGGTCTCGCCATCCAGCATGTCGCCCTTGCCGAGATCAGCGGTCGCATCCGACAGCAGCGACAGGCCGCGCTCCAGCGTCTTGCGGAAGCGACCTTCTTCGAGCTTCAGCGTCTCCGAGATCAGCGCCTCGGCCCGCACGAGCTCCGGATAGGCGCGGCCCATCTCCTGCACCAGCGTCGGCAGCAGCTTATACATCAGCGGCTCCTTGGCGCCGAGAAGCTGGGCGTGCCGCATGGCGCGACGCATGATACGGCGCAGCACATAGCCGCGGCCCTCATTCGACGGCAGCACGCCATCGGCAATCAGGAAGGCCGAGGAACGCAGATGGTCGGCGATGACGCGGTGGCTGGCGCTGCCTTCCGCCTTGACTCCTATCGTATCCTCGATTGTGCCGGTCAGCGTGCGGAAAAGATCGGTATCGAAGACGCTCTGAACACCCTGAAGGATGCAGGCCATGCGTTCCAGACCCATGCCGGTGTCGATCGACGGACGCGGCAGCGGATTGCGAACCCCCGGCTCGGTCTGCTCGAACTGCATGAAAACCAGGTTCCAGAATTCCAGGAACCGGTCGCCGTCTTCCTCGGGCGAACCGGGAGGGCCGCCCCAGACATTTTCGCCCTGGTCGATGAAGATTTCCGAGCAGGGTCCGCAGGGGCCGGTATCCCCCATCTGCCAGAAATTGTCTGAGGTCGGGATGCGGATGATCTTGTCGTCGGAGAAACCGGCGATCTTCTTCCACAAAGCCGCTGCTTCCTCGTCTTCGGAATAGACGGTCACCAGCAGGCGATGTTTCGGCAGGTCGAAGCCTTCGGTCACGAGCTTCCAGGCCAGCTCGATCGCATTCTCCTTGAAATAGTCGCCGAAGGAGAAATTGCCGAGCATCTCGAAGAAGGTCAGGTGACGCGCGGTATAGCCGACATTGTCGAGATCGTTATGCTTGCCACCGGCGCGCACGCATTTCTGCGAGGTTGTCGCGGTTGCATAAGGACGTTTTTCCAAGCCGGTGAAGACGTTCTTGAACTGCACCATGCCGGCATTGGTGAACATCAGCGTCGGGTCGTTGCGCGGCACGAGCGGACTGGACGGAACGATCTCGTGGCCGTTCTTCTTGAAATAGTCGAGGAAGGTCGACCGGATGTCGTTTACGCCGCTCATTCTATGCCCTTCAATGCTGCCGTAGGCAGATAAATTCAAATCCATCGGCTTTTAACGTTCGCCTCCGCCACTGTCCAGCCGACAAACAAAACCGGCCGCATTCTGATGAAGGAATGCGGCCGGCTGAGATTTCAAATCAAGTTCAGGCGCGAAAATTACATTTCCGCGGCAGCATCGCCGTCATCGGCATCCGGACCACCATTCTGCAGGAAACGATCGGCGATAAGGCCGGCATTCTGGCGCAGCGCCAGCTCGATCTCGCGGGCGAGATCCGGATTGTCACGCAGGAAGGTCTTGGCGTTTTCGCGACCCTGGCCGAGACGCTGGCTGTTATAGGAGAACCAGGCACCCGACTTCTCGACGATACCGGCCTTGACGCCGAGATCGACGAGTTCGCCCGTCTTGGACACGCCTTCGCCGTACATGATGTCGAACTCGACCTGCTTGAAAGGAGGCGCCATCTTGTTCTTGACGACCTTGACGCGGGTCTGGTTGCCGACCACCTCTTCGCGCTCCTTGACCGAGCCGATGCGGCGAATGTCGAGGCGCACGGAGGCATAGAATTTCAGCGCATTGCCGCCGGTCGTCGTTTCCGGAGAACCGAACATGACGCCGATCTTCATGCGAATCTGGTTGATGAAGATCACCATGCAGTTCGACTTGGAGATCGACGCGGTCAGCTTGCGCAGCGCCTGGCTCATCAGGCGGGCCTGCATGCCCGGCAGGCTGTCGCCCATCTCGCCTTCGATTTCGGCGCGCGGCGTCAGCGCGGCGACCGAGTCGACGACGAGAACGTCGACGGCGCCGGAGCGCACCAGCGTGTCGGTGATTTCGAGCGCCTGCTCTCCGGTATCTGGCTGCGAGATCAGCAGATTCTGAAGATCGACGCCAAGCTTACGGGCATAGACTGGATCGAGCGCGTGTTCGGCATCGACGAAGGCGCAGATGCCGCCCTTCTTCTGCGATTCCGCAATGGTCTGCAGCGCAAGCGTTGTTTTGCCCGAGCTTTCCGGCCCATAGATTTCAATGATGCGGCCCTTCGGCAAGCCGCCAATTCCGAGCGCGATATCGAGACCAAGCGAGCCCGTCGAAACCGTCTCGATCTCGACGACGTTCTCGTTGGAGCCGAGTTTCATGATCGAGCCCTTGCCGAACGACCGCTCTATCTGTGAGAGTGCCGCTTCAAGCGCCTTGCTTTTGTCCACCGATTTGTCCTCTACCAGCCGCAATGTATTCTGAGACATCCGATCCACCTTTAGGTTATTGAAGCCGCTCAAGCAATGTCGAGTTTGTACCCTATTTGTTCCATTCCCGCAATAGGCGCACAAACATTTGAAAGAAAAAGGTAAAAGGGCCCGTGTTCTACATTTGTTTTATCGATGCAAAGCAACGGCTTAGACCCCCTGCGCAAGCTTTGCCGCAGCCGGGCAAAGAGCATCGATTCGCCCTTCGCACTTTATGATCCCGGGTAAGTTGATGAAAAAGATTCTCGTTCTCGGCGGTGCCCATATCGACAGGCGTGGCCGCATCTCCGGCGAAACGGCGCAAGGCGCCAGCAATCCCGGCACCTGGTTCGAGGAGCCGGGCGGCGGCGGTTTCAATGCGGCGCGTAACCTTGCAAGATTGGGCTTTCACGTGACGATGATCTCGCCGCGCGGCGGCGATCCCTTCGGCGAAATGGTCGGCGAAGCTGCTGATTTCGCCGGAATCGACGACCGGCCTTTCGTCTTCCTCGACCGCAAGACACCGAGCTATACGGCGATCATCGAGAAGAACGGCGACCTCGTGATCGCCCTTGCCGACATGGATCTCTACCGTTTCTTCGTGCCGCGGCGCCTGTCCATCCGCTGGGTGCGCGAGGCCTTCGCCGCCCATGATTTCATTCTCGTCGACGCCAATCTGCCGGAAGAGACAATCGCGGCGATCGTCGCCAAGGCGAACTCCCTGGCCAAACCCGTTGCGGCCATCGCCATCTCGCCGGCCAAGGTGGTCCGGCTGAAACCCTGCATTAGGGATATCGATTATCTGTTCCTGAACGAGGCCGAAGCCGCCGCCGTTACCGGCTTGCAGCCGGAGGATTCGGGCGGTTGGCCGCCGCTCCTGAATGAGATCGGCATCAGAAACGCCGTCGTCACCCGCGGACGGCGCGAGCTCGTTGCGATTTGCAAAGACCGCGCCGTGGCGCTGCAGCCGCCAATCGCCGAAACCGTCGCCGATGTTACCGGCGCCGGCGATTCCCTTGCCGCCGTCACGCTCGCCGCCTTGATATCAGGCCTGCCGCTCGAGGAGGCCGTTCGCTACGGCGCGGCGGCGGCAGCGCTCACGGTGCAGTCACGGCACGCCGTCAACGAAAATCTGACTCCGGATCTCTTGAATGAGGCGCTTGCCCTTGTTCCCAAGGTCAGAATTCTGCATTGAAGCGGCTGAATTAAAGAGTTGAGCAAGATGCCGTTTCGAAAGCCGCCCACGCTTTTGGTATCATGCTCTGCCGATCACAGGACAAGACCATGACCAAGCCCATCTCCCCTCTTCTGCCGATCGCCTATTCGAAGGAGGTCGCCAGCGCCAAGCAGCGCGGCGCGCCACTGGTGGCGCTGGAATCGACCATCATCACCCATGGCATGCCCTATCCCGGCAATATCGAAATGGCGCGCAGCGTCGAGACGATCATTCGCGAACAGGGCGCGGTGCCGGCGACGATCGCGGTCATCCACGGCACCCTTCATATCGGCCTTGAAGCTGCGCAACTTGAGCAGCTTGCCAAGGCAAAGGAGGTCATGAAGGTGTCACGCGCCGATCTCGCCTTCGCGATCGCCGAACGGCGCACCGGCGCAACGACGGTTGCTGCGACGATGATCGCGGCGGCCCGCGCCGGCATTCGTGTCTTTGCCACAGGCGGCATCGGCGGCGTGCATCGCGGCGCCGAGGAAAGCTTCGATATATCAGCCGATCTTGAGGAATTGGCGCGCACCGACGTTATCGTCGTCTGCGCCGGCGCCAAGGCGATCCTTGACATTCCAAAGACGCTTGAAGTGCTGGAGACCCGCGGCGTACCTGTGGTCACCTATGAGAGCGAAGAATTCCCCGCCTTCTGGTCGCGTTCATCAGGTATCCGCAGCCCGCTCTCGCTGAACAGCCCGGCGGCCATCGCCAATTTCCAGACGGTGCGCGAACAGCTCGGCATCGACGGCGGCATGCTCGTCGCCAATCCGGTGCCGGAAGCCGACGAAATCGCGCGTGAGGAGATGGAGATCTATATCGAGCGGGCGCTTGATAGTGCCGAACGCGACGAAATCACCGGCAAGGCGGTGACGCCTTATCTACTCTCGACCATTTTCGACCTGACGGACGGCCAGAGCCTGAAGACGAATATCGCGCTGGTGGAAAACAATGCGCGGCTTGCGGCAGAGATTGCCGTGGCGTTGGGTGAGTAATTGGTGGATTCGTTTTGTCGGCTTGAGGATTTTCAGAGAGGGTTGGCCGTGTGCACCCCCCTCTGTCCTGCCGGACATCTCCCCCACTAGGGTGGAGATCGGCAAGAGGCCGGACCATCGTTCCCTCGCTACAGTAGCGGAACAATCATACGGCAGTTGTTTGAGGAATCCATCGGGCCCAGCCGATCTCCCCACCTGTGGGGGAGATGCCCGACAGGCAGAGGGGAGTGCCACATAGTGTGCCTCTCCGCAAACCATCAAGCCGTAATCAGCTATCCAACGTTTCCTTCACCACCACGGCAAGCTGCTTCAGCGAGAACGGTTTCGGCAAAAATCCGAATTTCGCATCCGGCGGCAGATTGCGGGCGAAGGCGTCCTCGGCATAGCCGGAAACGAAGATGAATTTCAGGTCGGGATAGTTCTTACGCAACTCGCGCAGCAGCGTCGGGCCATCCATTTCGGGCATAACCACGTCGGAAACGACGATGTCGACCTTGCCCTCGAGCTCCTCCATGATGCTCAGCGCCTCGACGCCCGAGCCAGCCTCATGCACGGTGTAGCCGCGCGTTTCCAGCATGCGCTTGCCGCCGCGGCGCACCGCTTCCTCGTCTTCGACGAGAAGGACGACGGCCGAGCCGGTCAGGTCCTCCGGCTGCTGCGCGGCCACCGCCGGCGCGGCTGGGACTTCATTGATGGCGTTGTCGATCGAACCCGCCTCCGCGGCAATCGCCGGCTCCGGGATATAGCGCGGCAGGAAGACTCGGAAGGTCGTGCCTTTGCCGACTTCGGATTCCGGCTGGATGTAGCCGCCCGACTGCTTGACGATGCCGTAGACCATGGCGAGACCAAGCCCGGTGCCCTTGCCGACATCCTTGGTGGTGAAGAAGGGCTCGAAAATCTTGTCCATGATCTCGGGCGCGATGCCTGTACCAGTATCGGCGACCTCGACCAGCACCATGTCCTCGGCCGGCATGTAGGAATAATTGAAGGCCGCGACCTCGGCTGCGGTCAAATTGCGGGTGCGCAGCGTCAGCGTGCCGCCGTCAGGCATGGCGTCGCGCGCATTGACACAGAGATTGATGAGCACCTGCTCGAATTGCGAAAGGTCGGTTTTGACGGGCCAGAGATCGCGGCCATATTGCACATCGAGCTTGACATTGGTGCCGGAGAGCAGCCGGTCGACCAGCATGCGCAGGTCGCCGACGACATCGGTGAGGTTCAGAACCGAGGGCCGCATGGTCTGCTTGCGTGAGAAGGCGAGCAACTGGCGCACCAGCACCGCGGCGCGGTTGGCGTTGCGCTTGATCTCCATCAGGTCCGCGAAGCTTGCATCGGAAGGACGCGCCTGCAGCAGCAGGTGATCGGAAGAAAGCAGGATCGCCGTCAGGACGTTGTTGAAATCATGCGCGATACCGCCGGCGAGCGTTCCGACAGCGTTCATCTTCTGCGTCTGCGCCATCTGCGCTTCCAGCGCCTTCTGCTCGGTCACCTCGACGGCATAGACGATCGCCGCCTCTTCCGGCGCCTCGTCGCTCTGGTCGATAACGGCGTTGACATAAAAGCGGAAATAGCGGGCCTCGTCTGTCGGCGTGCGGGTGTCGAGCGGCGGGATGTCGCTCTGCCGGTCCTTGGCGGCCGTCAGCGCCGCGGCCAGTTGCGGTCGATCGCTCTCCTGCACGATCGTTTCTAGATACGGCGCCTTTTCCAGGTCATCGCGCGAGACGATGCCGGAGAACAGCTTGAGGAACGGCGCGTTGGTGCGCAGGATGCGTCCGTCGCCGTCGACCGAGGCGATCGCCATCGGGGTATTGTTGAAGAAGCGGGTGAAGCGCATGGCGGCAGCCGAAGCGGACTGGCCGCTCTCGCTGCTCTTTCCGCGCGCCAGCACGATCGTCCGGCTTTCGCCAGGCGCGCCATCGCGCATCGAGGTGACGCTGTGAATTATCTGCACCGGCAGGCTCTGGCCGTTGGTCTTGCGCAGATCGAGATCCAGCGTCACGGTTTTTTTCAGGCCGGGCTCGGCCTGCACCGACTGGATCAGCGCCAGCCCCTCGCCCGCCACCAGGTCGCCGATCGACATCGAGCCCGGCAGGAACTTGGTTAGGTCGAGGCCCAGCCACTCTGCAAGCGTCGCGTTCAGGTAGAAGATCTCGCCCTTCCTGCCGGCGGAGAAGAAGCCGGCCGGCGCGTGGTCGAGATAATCGATCGCATTCTGCAGCTCCTTGAAGAAGCGCTCCTGATCGTCGCGTTCGGCGGTGATGTCAGTGATCTGCCAGATCTGCAGCGGCTTGCCGCCACCATCCTCCGGCTGCAGCAGCCGCACCTTCAGCCGGTACCAATGCGCGCCCGAGCTGTTGCTGCCGGGCCCGACGGCGCGCAGCAGGCGGAATTCCTCCCGGCCCTCCTTGCCCTCGCGCAGACCATTGATCAGCCGGTAGAGCGCCTCGTTGGATTCGCGGTGCCGCGACAGCAGCGTTTCCAGTGTCTGCACTTCTGTTGCCTTGCGCGCGCCGGTGAGCGCGCCATAGGCGGCGTTGGCATAGATGATCCGGCCCTTTTCGTCGGTGATCAGCGTGCCGTCCGGGTGGCTGTTGAGGAAGGCGCGCGCCAAGCTGTCGGACTGGCGCTGCGGCATCACCTCGATGAAGCCGATAACGGAAGATACCAGGAAGAAGATGCCGACCATGGCGAGAACGCCGAGACCGCCGAGCACCATCTCGTTGTCGAGCGATCGCTTGAAGACGACAAAAGCCCCTGCGGCCGCGATCAGCACGAGCGCCAGGAGAAGAATGCGCAAAACCGTGCCAGAACGCCCCCCACGATCCACAAGCGGTGCGTTATAGTCGTCGACCTGACGCGGTTTCGTCATATATTCCTCGCATAAGCCTTTCCCACCTCGTAGCACGAACAAGAAGCGGGAATCAGGCGCTCTTTCCTTCTTAGCAATTTGCCACGCCGGCAAAAACACCGGTCGCCGGCAAGACCGCTTGAATTCACAGGCAAGAGCGCCATCTGCGCCGGATACCTGCGGCAGCGTCCCGCGCGAAGCCGGCAGCTGCAATTCGGCATAACACGAAATCGCGTTCGTGCATGGCTGGACAGGACCGGCTACCCTTGCCTAAGGAACGGAAAAGTCGTCAATATGTGCCGAATATGAAATGGAGTGAGTGACCATGTTCGATGATCTTGTCGCAGCCTATGGCAGCCGTTTCCTGCTTGCGGCCGGTGGCGTCGGCCTGGCGCTCCTCCTGCTCATTCTCGCACTCTGGCTGATGCGAGGTCGCGCCCCTTCGCCCTTCGTACGCGGCGGCCGTAACCGTCAGCCCCGCCTGCAGGTACTGGATGCGGCAGCCGTCGACGCCCGCCGCCGGCTGGTGCTGGTGCGCCGAGATGATGTCGAGCATCTTATCATGATCGGTGGCCCGACCGATATCGTCATTGAAAGCCGCATCCTGCCGGAGAAGTCCGAACAGCCGGAAAGCCTCTCACGCCCGGAGCCTGCCGCCGGGCGGCCGATCGCAGTCCCCCGGCCGGAAACACCGCCTGTTTCCGCCGCCCGTGCGCCGGTCACGCCCAGCGCCGAGCCCTCCTTCGCTGCGCCCGCGTCGGAGCCGCGGCCGCGCCCCGAACCATCGGCCCCGCCCACCATGCCGCCGCCGGTGGCCACCAGCCCTCTTCCGCCAGAACCGGCGACGGCACCTCTATCGGCCGAACGCGACCAACCCCTGCGCGCTGCCTCGCCCCAGCCGCGCACCCCGGAGCGCCCCTCTGCTCCCGCCAGCGCGCAACCGGCATCGTTCCAGGATACCGCAAGCGCCGCCGAAATCCTGGATGCCGCCCGCCAGCGCGTGCTGCCGCAGCAGCGCATCGAGCCCGAGGTCTCCGCCCCGGATATGCCGGCGCCGCGCACCGCTGCCGCTACGGCCGAGGATGATGCGGCTGCGCAATCGGCAGCGGCGATCCGCCGTGATTTCCAACGGGTGTTGGAAGAGGAAATGTCGAACAATCTGACGGCCGAGCGGATCGTGCCGGCCCCGGCAAACCGGGCCCCTCGCCAGGCCGCACCGCAGCCGGCCAACCAGCCGCGCCGTGATCCCGAGCTTGCCCCCATCACCGGTGCCGACACCGACCTGCAGAAAGAAGTCGCCCGCATTTTCGGCGAAATGAGCGTCAACCGCGACAAGTAAGACAAACGCTTACATCTCGGTTGTCATCCGTTAGCTTCGTCATTAAGTTGCATAAAAGCCGCAATGCTGCGGCTTTCACCTCGCCAACACCTTGGGGACTCCCTATCACGCCGATCATTTGCTATCGATCAGGTTGAAGAGCATTGGCGCATCCGAGGTAGACTTTGCCTAAGTAAATACCGGTCTCACCCCAGTTTCACCCGTGTAGCCGTAAGCGACGCGCTGGCGGCATGCGAACATGTTCATCGGGTGGTGGCGAGAGACCGGTTTGGCATTGTTACAGTGTGCCATGTGCAGCTCCGCTGTCTCAGCTCTTCAGCCGCCCACACATCGCCATACCGCGCCCGGAAGGGTTTTCTCATGCACCATCTTGGTGGACTTCCGAACGGAAGACCAAGAGGATATGTGCAAGACACTTCGGGTCCGATGGACCATCACTCCCAAAACGGCGCCCCAGCCATGGATTGCCTGCGGTGGATGCGGGGGCCTCAGAGCTTTCCGATCGAGCGGCAAGGTCCGGCTCAATGCCAACGGTCGCAAGCTCGACGCCTGGCTGATTTACAAATGCCTGATCTGCGAAAGGACATGGAACCGCCCGATCTTCGAACGCCGGAATATTCGAGATGTCGATCCGATCATTCTCGACGCGCTGCAGTCCAACGACCCGGACTGGATTCGGGCGGAAACCTTCAATCTTGATGCGCTGCGGCACAAGTCACAGCGTGTGGACGAGTTCGCCGAATTCGACATCGCCAAGGAGATCCGGCACGAGCCCGCAGGCTGGACGAGGTTGGAAATCGAACTGGCGGCTCCGTTTCCAACGAGCATACGCCTGGATCGGCTGCTGGCCGGCGAGTTGCAGATGTCACGCTCCCGCCTCCAGGCTCTTCACGATCGGGGCCTCTGTCGAACAGAGCCCGACCGGGCCGACATCATGCGACGGCGGATCATGAATGGCACCCTCGTCACAACCGATCTCCCCACGCAGGCGGAGCGGGAACCAATCTGGAAAGCTCTGGCGACTGACTCTTTCCCGTAACCTCCTCTTCGACACGCCGGGAGATGGCTCAACAAAAAGCGCCGCGATTAGATCGCGGCGCTGAATTTGTCTCATCTCTGCATGGGGATGGTCATTCGTCGCGGTAGACCTTTTCGCGACGTTCGTGGCGCTCCTGCGCCTCGATCGACAGCGTCGCGATCGGGCGGGCGTCGAGACGCTTGAGACCGATCGGTTCGCCGGTTTCCTCGCAATAGCCGTAGGTGCCGTCCTCGATGCGCTGCAGCGCCGCGTCAATCTTGGAGATCAATTTTCTCTGCCGGTCGCGGGCGCGAAGTTCGATCGCCCGGTCGGTTTCCGAAGACGCCCTGTCGGCGAGATCGGGATGGTTTGCGCTTTCCTCGGCCAGATGGTCGAGTGTTTCGCGCGCTTCTCTAAGGATATCGTTTTTCCAGGCGACCAGCTTTGCCCTGAAGTAGGCACGCTGGTTTACGTTCATGAATTCTTCCTCTTCCGAGGGAACGTAATTGCTAAGATCGATCTTCTCACTCAACGCGATTCTCCTGAAGAACATCTCATCTGGCGGGGTGTATATCCCAAGCGCTAGCCGCGATTCAAGCCAAATACGACAGCTAAACAGATTTTTAAATCTGTTACAATTTTCAGCTAACGGACTATTTTCTCATGATTATTCGCCGCCGCAATTTTCGTCTCCTCTTCAAAACGCCGTGTTTTCGGCCACGTTTTGGGCCGTTGCGGCATGGCTGGCGGTTGACGGCGGAGGATCGCAACCGCTACTGAAAAGACCCGCCGATCCTGGATTTGCCCATGACCGTACCGCTGCCTCCGCCCAATCGCATCTATCTCCTGCGTCATGCCGAGGCCGCCTGGGCAGAACCCGGACAGCGCGATTTCGACCGGCCGCTCAACGAAAAAGGTTACGGCGATGCCGAGGTTATCGCCGACAAAGCCGCCGACAAGGGCTACCGTCCCGATCTTCTGATCAGTTCGACGGCGCTGCGCTGCCGCGACACCGCCGATGCCGTCCATCGGGCGATGGGTGTGGCACTGGACGTGAATTACATCGACGCGCTCTACAACGCCACGGTCGATACCTATGTCGAGATCGTCGATGCGCAGGATAAGGCCGCCGTCATGCTGATCGGCCACAACCCGACGATCGAGCAGGCGCTTGAGGCGCTGATCGGCCACGAGGCTATGGTGAACGCACTTCCCGCCGGCTTTCCGACGGCGGGCCTCGCCGTTGTCGATTTTGACGCTTCCGCAAGCGGCTGGCGCCTTATCGATTTCCTCGTCGTCTGAAGTCTTTCGCTGCGCTTCTTTTTCAGGCGAAGCAGTCTTCCTATATTGCCGGCAGTCATCAACCGGAATTGCGCCTTGCCGCCACGCCTGACATCCCTCGCCGACGACGCGCGCATCGCGTTTGATAATCTCGCCGACAGGGCAAGCGGCCTCGTCAATCCGACCGTGCGGCTCGGCGTCACCGGCCTCTCCCGTTCCGGCAAGACGGTCTTCATCTCCTCGCTTGTTCACAATCTCCTGCATGGCGGCCGGCTGCCGCTGTTCGAGCCGGTGCAGTCGGGGCGCGTTTCAGCCGTGCGGCTGGAGCCGCAGCCAGATGACGCTGTGCCCCGTTTCCAATATGAGGATCATATCCGGGCGCTGGTGAAGGATCGCGTCTGGCCGGATTCCACTCGCGCCATTTCCGAACTGCGCATCACGCTCGATTATCAGAGCGCCAGCGGCTGGAACCGCCTGTTCTCTCCCGGCCGGCTGTCAATCGATATCGTCGATTATCCAGGGGAATGGCTGCTCGACCTGCCGCTGCTCGGCAAGGATTACCGCACCTTCAGCGAGGAAACGATCGCGCTTGCGCAAATCGGCGTGCGCTCCGAACTGTCGCGGCAATGGTTGGCTCTGACCCGTGCCGCCGATCTAAATGCCGGCGCCGACGAGATGGCTGCCCGCGCGCTTGCCACCGCCTTTGCGGATTACCTCAAGGCCTGCAAGGCCGACGAGCGCTCGCTATCCACCTTGCCGCCCGGACGCCTGCTTCTACCCGGCGATCTCGACGGCTCGCCGGCGCTGACTTTCGCCCCGCTCGTCCTGCCGCCGGGCACACGTCCCGATCGCGGCTCGCTCTGGACGATGATGGAGCGGCGTTACGAGGCCTATAAATCCGTCGTCGTCAAACCATTTTTCCGCGAGCATTTCGCCCGGCTCGACCGCCAGATCGTGCTCGTCGACGCGCTGCAGGCCATGAACCGCGGCCCCGAAGCCGTCCAGGATCTCGAGCGCGCGCTGACCGACGTGCTCGCCTGTTTCCGCCCGGGCACCAATTCGCTGCTCTCGTCGCTGCTGGGGCGCCGCATCGACCGTGTGCTGGTCGCCGCAACCAAGGCCGACCATCTCCATCATGAGAGCCATGATCGGCTCGATGCGCTGACCCGCCGCCTCGTCGATCGCGCCATCGCCCGCATCGGCATGGCCGGAGCCGGCATCGACGTGATGGCGCTCGCCTCCGTACGCGCCACGCGCGAGGCATCGGTCAAACGCGACGGCCATGAACTGCCTGTCATCGTCGGCACGCCGATGGAGGGCGAAACCATTGCCGGCGAACGATTCGACGGCCAGAGAAAGACCGCGATCTTCCCCGGAGACCTGCCGCGGGATCCGGAAAGCCTGTTCGACCGCATCGCTTCCGGCGAGACCGCCGATATCCTGCCCGACGTTAACGTCGTCAGATTCCGCCCACCCCATCTCGAGGAGACCGGCGGGGGCATCAAGCTCTCGGTGCCGCATATCCGCCTTGACCGCGCCATGCAGTTCCTGTTCGGAGACCGTCTCGCATGAGTAAGCCCCCCTCCGATTTGCCGCACCGCCCACCCGCCGCCTTCGCCTATGAGGATGAGGCTGCCGTGCCGCGCGACAATGGTCGGCAACAGCAAGGCCGGCGCAGACCGGAAAGCTTCTCGGACGACATCGTCTTGACGCCCGACGAGGAGGATCCCTTCATCAATCCGGACAAGGATGCGAGCGCAGTGCCGGTGGCAACACCGCGCAAGCGGCGCCCCTCCTTCGGCCAGATCGCACTAAGCGCCTTCGGGATCCTGCTGTCGCTCGGCATCGGCCTCTGGACCGACCGCCTGATCCGCGATCTCTTCACCCGCGCCGACTGGCTGGGCTATGCAGCTCTTGGCGTGCTGGCGATCGGCATTCTCGCCGTTCTCGCCCTCGTCATCCGCGAAACCGCGGGCATGATGCGCCTTGCCGCTGTTCAGGCGATCAAGGCGGAAGCAGAGGCAGCGATCCTCGAAACGCGGCCGGCGAAAGCGCGCGCCGTCGTTGCGCGCCTCACTACGCTTCTTGCGGCCAATCCCGAGACATCGAAGGGACGCGCGACGCTGAAGGCGACCGAGGGTGAGGTCATCGACCCCCCGCATCTGATCGCCCTAGCCGAACGCGAGCTGCTGGCCCCACTCGACCGCAAAGCGCGGGCGCTCATCGTCAACGCCTCCAAGCGTGTCTCGATCGTCACCGCCGTCAGCCCGCGCGCGATCGTCGATCTGCTTTATGTGCTCTACGAGTCCGTGCGCCTCATCCGCGCCATGGCCGAGCTCTACGGAGGCCGCCCCGGCACGCTCGGCATGTTCCGCCTCCTGCGTGACGTGCTGGCCCACCTCGCCGTCACCGGCTCGATCGCTGTTGGCGACAGTCTCGTCCAGCAGGTGCTCGGCCACGGGCTGGCCTCAAAGCTATCGGCCCGACTCGGCGAGGGCGTGATCAACGGTCTGATGACTGCTCGCATCGGAATCGCCGCGATGGATCTTTGTCGTCCACTTGCCTTTCGCGCGGTAAAGCGACCGGGAATCGGCGATTTTATCGGCGATCTCACACCTTCAATGTCGCCGCGCGGCAACAATCCTTAACTGACGAGGCGATTCCGCAGCTCTCACCTTCCCTCAGGTGAAGTTGGCGAAGTTAAGTAGATTCAACACTGTAGCCGCCAGATCCTAAAATCCGCGCGGCATGACAGAAATCCAATCCCTCGCATTTCGACACAATCGAAAGGAAGGATTAACCATTCTTCGGCAAAACTTGGCACCAGTTCGTGAGTGGTGTTTGCCAAGGAAAATCCATGTATTCGCGCCAGTTTCTCTTCTTATGCGGCCTCGCCGCCGCGGCATTGTCTCCTGTCGCAGACGTCGCTCCGGCAGCCACGGCCGCAACCCGCGACAAGGCCTTCTTCGAATCCGTCACCGGCTCGTGGAAGGGCCCCGGCGAGATCGTCGCCGGCAAGTACAAGGGCATGAAATTCACCTGCAATCTGACCGGTGAACCCACTGGCGACGGCACTGCCGGCATCAAGCTCGACGGCACCTGCCGCGTCGGCGTCTTCAAGCAGCCGATGAGCGCCGTCATCTCGCAGTCGGGCTCCACCTACAAGGGAAAATTCCTCGACGGCGCCGCCGGAAAGGGTCTTGACGTTGTCTCCGGCGCCGTCACCGAGGATACCGTCGTGGTGGGCATCAACCGCGCCAAACTGAACGGCGCAATGATCGCCCGCGTGCGTGATGACAAGACGATGAACGTCACCGTGTCGGTCAAGGTCGAGAGCCAGATGATCCCGGTTATCGGCCTGACATTGACTCGTCAGGTCGACGAAATGGCCGTCGGCTCCATCCAGTAGACGGTGCATGACGGATTTTCCTGAAGCGGCGGGTTTCCCCGCCGTATCGCGTTTTAGGATCCGTGCTTCAGGCGCTCCGCCACCAGTCGCCGCTGTCATCGGCGACCTCGATGCCGGTCACGTCGGCCTCGAGCAGCCAATCGCTGACCGGCCGGCCCCTGACGAGAAGTCCTGGGGCGATATCAGCAAGCGGCATCAGGACGAAACCGCGGTCGGTCATACGGGGATGCGGCAACTCCAGCCGCGGCGCCTGCTGGACGACATTGCCATAGGTCAGCACGTCGATATCGAGCGTACGCGGTCCCCATCGCTCGATACGCTCGCGTTTCATCTCGCGCTCAATCGACAGGCAAACATCGAGCAACGCCTCTGGAGGGAGCCGGGTTTCGACCGCAGCGCAGGCATTGAAGAAGAACGATTGGTCCGTTTTACCCCACGGCGGCGTGCGATAGAGCCGCGACACGGCGGTGACACGACAGTCGTCGCGCCCGCCCAGTCTCTGCAGCGCCGTGGCCATCGCCTTTACCGGATCGCCGATATTGCCACCGAGGCCGAGTGTGGCCGATTGCGATGCAGCCTCAGGCAAAATGCTCAACACTCACCTGCACGAAATCGAGCACCCCGGGCACCGGCGCATTGGGCTTGCGCACTGTGATCTTCGCCCGCCGCACCTGCGGGAACGTCTGACAGAGGCCCTTGGCGATATCGAGCGCCAGGGCTTCGATGAGATAGCGTCGCTTGCCGGTGACGATCTCCTCGATCACCGTAAAGGCAATGCCGTAATTGACGGTGTCGTTGATCGAATCGCTTTCCAGCGCCTCGCCCGCGACGACATCGAGCTCGGCATCGACGAAGAAGCGCTGACCGAGGAATTCCTCCTCGTCATGCACGCCGTGGCGCGCGAAGAAGGCGCAGTTCTGCAGCGTGATCGTGTAGGTGGTCATGTCGGCCGCTTCCTCTCGAATTCCTGGCGCGCATTGAGCATAGCATCGGCGATAGCAAGCGCATCCCTGTTGATTGCGACATTGTGCACCCGGAAAACCGCAGCCCCTTGAAGCCTGAGCAGCGCGCTTGATGCGGCCGTCGCTGCATCCCTCTCCGGCGCCTCGCGCCCCGTCACCGCGCCGAGGAAGCGCTTGCGTGACGTGCCGGCAAGCAGCGGCAGACCGAAGCGCGACAGTTCGGAAAACCGCGCCATCAGCTCCAGGTTTTCCTCCGCCGTCTCCTTGGCGAAGCCGAATCCCGGATCGAGCACGATCCGGTCGCTGGTAACTCCGGCCGCGGCGGCGATCGCCAGCGACCGTTCGAGGAAATACGCTTGGTCGGCAATCACATCGGCAAGTTTGACCCTGTCGCGGCCGGTATGCATGATGCAGAGCCCCGCCCCGGTGGCCGCGGCCACATCCGCGATACCTGCATCTTTCTGCAGTCCGAAGACGTCGTTGACAATATGGGCGCCGGCGCCGACCGCCAGCCGCGCCGTCTCGGCACGGTACGTATCGATCGAGATCAGCGCCTCGGTACGACCGCGCAGCGTCTCGATCACGGGCAACACCCGCGCCTGCTCTTCCGAAGGGCTGACCGACGCCGCACCCGGCCGAGTCGATTCGCCACCGATATCGACGATCGCAGCACCGTCGCTGACCGCCTGCAATGCGTGTTCGACGGCGGCATCGAGGGTTTCAAAACGTCCGCCGTCGGAGAAGGAGTCCGGCGTCACATTGATGATCGCCATGATCGCCGAACGACGGCCGAGTTCGATTTCCCGGCCATGGCCGACACGCCAGAAACTGCCTTCGAGCCCTGTCACCAGACTTGTCCTATTGATGACGAAAAAAGCCGCCATCCGATATTGCGCTTACGGTGGCTATGCCCCAAGCTCCTGCCGATTTCAACATGGGTTGCGTTCAGAATGCCGCTTGCAATGCGTTATATGTGCCTTCCTGTCGCCTTTTCCATTGCTCTTTCCCTTAGCAGTCCAGCGGCAGCTGAAGTGATCGCATCGAAAAGTTATTCCTATTTCGACATCCGCGGCAAAACCGCCGATGAGCTAGACCGGGAACTCAGCCGCCGCGGCCCGACGGCGAGCGGTTCGTCGGCACGCCATCCCGGCGCCACCAAGATTCGCTTCGGCGGCGAGGCCACCTATATCCAGGATGACGGCCGATGCCGCGTCGGCAATGTCAAGGTCACGGTTCATACCCAGATCATCCTGCCGCGCTGGAAAAGCCGCAGAGGCGCCAGCAAGGAGCTGTCGATGATATGGGACGCATTGTCGAGTGACATCAAGCGCCACGAGGAGCGTCATGCCGAGATCGCCAGAGATCAGGCCCGCGCCATGGAGCGCGCCATCCGCGCATTGCCGCAGCAGCGCAGTTGCGAGGCCATGCAGGAGCTCGTCTCCAACGAATCAACTCGCGGCATAGAGGAGCACGATCGGCTGCAGGCGCGATTCGATCGGGTTGAGGCGGTCAACTTCCAGAAGCGCATGCTGAGATTGCTGAAAAATCGAATCAACGGTCGAGCCGGCGGAAAATAAGGCTTTTTCGAGCTGGTGACGAGCAGAAAAACTTAGCTGCGCAGCGAAACTTGTGCGAAACTTACGCCTTCCCCAGCGTTTTAATGGTCATTTTTCATCCTGGCAGACTCAACCGGAACGCGTTAATATGAACACATTCGAAAGTTCAGGTACGGCATCTGGACTTTCCTCGCTGGGTTCTCCTGGCGCGTTCCGAAGCCGCGGATGTTCCTCCCTCATCCGTTGGTAATGCGCCCGCCTCGCCTCGCTCGCACCAGCGCGCGAGGCGTCTTTTTTGTGGTTATGATTGGCGGATATTCGCCTCGAAGATCGGACTCCGATTTTCGGGACAATGTGCTGGCAGCGATATCTCAGGCCTGGCGTTCGGGCACGTGCACGACAAGCCCGTCATAGGCCGCCTTCATCCGGATCTGGCAGGAGAGCCGCGAGGTCGGGCGTACGTCGAAGGCGAAGTCGAGCATATCCTCTTCCATCGCTTCCGGCTGGCCGACCTTCTCCGTCCATTCCTCGTCAACATAGACGTGACAGGTGGCGCAGGCGCAAGCACCGCCGCACTCTGCCTCGATGCCGGGCACCGAGTTGCGCACGGCATTCTCCATCACGGTGGAGCCTTGGTCGACGTCGAGGTCGAAGCGCGTACCGTCGAAGGCGACGATGGTAAGTTTGGGCATCAGGACTATTTCCGGTCTTCAAATGGGTGGGCGGAGTTTCTTCCGACAAATCGACGCGTCAGTCAACATTCGGAAATCCGCCCTAACCTCGCAGATCGGGCCTTCGACCGCCGTCTTCAAAGCGTCATCTGGGACGTCGCAAAAAGACCCGTGGTTCCGCAATGAAACAACGGGCCCCGTTCGATCAATGAAAGAAGAGTTGGAGGTCAGCCGCGGCAGAGCTTGAGAATGAAATTCTCGGCGTCGAGGACGGCAGCGCCGAGCGCCGCCATTGCGCCGGCATCGCCGCCGGTTTCCTCGACGACCTCAGCCGTCTGCGAAACGCGGAATGCGCCGACCGAACTCGCCGCACCTTTCAGCCGGTGCGCAGCCGCGCCGACACGCACGGTTTCGCCGCTCGCCATATCCTGGAGGCACGCCCGCGCTTGGCGCGCAAACATCTGAAGGACTTCGATTTCCAGAGACTTGTCGCCCATTGTCTGTTTCGCGAGATGGACGAGATCGATCGGCCGTACCTTCGAGGGACACGGCCCTTGTCCATTATCAGGCGCCTCGAATACGATTTTCAATGCTGCCAGCTGGCCTGCCATTTGCCACGTCTCCCGTCTCACTCGTCCGCACTTGCTACAGTTCTGCGTCAGGAGGGTGGCCATCGCGTTAAATTCCGGCACATCGGGCACCGAAATCTCACCGTATGGTTAACATCCGTTAAACATCCCTAAATTATTGGTTTTTAAGCAGGGCTTCGGATTCAAAGGTGTTAACAACAAGTTAACAAGTCATGAATCGCAAGCCTTCATTAATTGTGTGCTGAGCCCAGATGTGTCACTACGATACTGGTGGAGCGGGTTTATGGTACGCGCCTTTGCCGAGTGAGTGGATAATGGTAGTGTTTTGATACCTTCCGTTTGAAAAAGCGGCTATCTACTCTGAAATGACATGCTTATCCGTCCGCGATTGGGATGGAGAGCCGTAACGGCAAAGTTGTTCCCGGGCAGGCGGAAACCGGGGATGCGCTACCGGGCCGGCCGACAGTAACGAGGCGTAATCGAATGGCGAATAACAAATACAATGAGTCGATCGAGGACAAGGCGTTCAAGGCGTTGGACGAGGCGCTCCAGATCGACTTCGGCAAGGATAACGTGCCGTCTGGCCGCGGCGACGCGCCTCAGGCGCCGGAGGGAAATGTGTCTGATCCATCGAATGCGCGCAATCAGCAGGCCCAGGAAGAAGCGCAGCGCCGCAACCGCCGCGGCGCCGGGGCCGAGCAGGCTTCCCGAGCGCCGGCCTTCGCGCCCGCCAATGATGCCAGCCGCAATACGCCCGCCTCGATCCTAAAATCCTTCGACGGCGCCTCCAGCCGCTCGGCAGTGCGCACCGCTACCTTGTTTTCCGTGCTTTGGGTCATGGCGGGCCTCGGCCTGATGTCGCTGATTTATACGCCGCAGATCTGGCAGATCCGCTCGATCGCCGATCTTGTTGCCCTGCCCGGCGTTATTGCCGGCCTCGTCGGCATCATCATTCCGGTGATGATGTTCTATGCTTTCGCCATCATGATCTCCCGCGCTCAGGACATGCGCAACGCCGCCCGCTCCATGGCAGAGGTGGCATTGCGCCTGGCGGAGCCGGAAACCATTGCCTCCGAACGCATCATGACCGTTGGCCAGGCAGTGCGTCGCGAGGTCTCGGCCATGAACGAAGGCATCGAGCGCACCATCGCGCGCGCTTCCGAGCTGGAAACGCTGGTCCATTCCGAGGTCAACGCGCTGGAACGCTCCTATGCGGACAACGAGTTGCGCGTGCGCGGCCTCGTCCATGAACTCGGTTCGGAGCGGGAGGCGATCGTCAACCATGCCGACCGCATCCGCACCTCGATCGGCAGCGTCCACGACCAGCTGAAGGAAGAACTGTCGCTGGCGACCGAAGAAATCGCCGTGCGGCTCGCCACGTCGGGCGAAGCCTTCGCCTCGCTGATCGACACGCGCGCAGCGACGATCCTGGAAAAATCGGACAGCGCCCTGCAGTCGATGGGCAGCCTGCTCGCCGCCAAGACCGACAGCCTGCTCCAGACCCTCAACGCCTCCGGTTTTGCGCTCGCCACCGAATTTGACAACCGCCTCGAGGCGCTCTCCGTCAACCTCAATGAACACGGCGAAAAACTGCTCAGCCAGTTCGAGACGCGCGCGTCGACCATGGACAGCAGCACCGAGAAGCTGAACGCGGCGCTAAACGAGCGCACGCATCAGCTCAATGAAATCCTGATCGCCCGCACCCGCGAGATCAACGAGAGCCTCACATCGGGCGAACGCACCATCAGCGGCACGCTCGACGACGTGCTCTCGAAGCTGAACAGCGCGCTCGATGAGAAGGGCGCAAGCTTCCGCCAGAGCCTGCAGAGCACCGCCGACGACGCCGTCATGGATCTTGATCTGCGCTCCGGCTTCTTCGAAGAGCGCCTGCAGACGACCGTCGCCCAGCTGTCGACCGCCTTCGACGAGCGTGTTGCCGAATTCACCAGCGCTTTCGACAAGCGCACCGGGTCGCTCGACACCAAGCTGATGGAGAGCCTTGCCCGCATCAACGAAACGCTGACCGGTGGTTCGGATTCGATCGAGGGCATTTTGAACTCCAATATCGACCGGCTCGGCTCGTCGATGACCGACCAGTCGCTGGCGCTTGCGACGGCGCTCGCAACCGGCCATGAAGTGCTGGAGAGCACGCTCAATAGCCGCACCGAAGAAATCACCACCGCACTCACCAGCCGCACCGGCGAGTTGACCTCGGCGCTGCAGAGCGCCACCTCGGACATCGCGCTGGCGCTGGCATCCGGTACCTCCGACCTGCACAACAATCTTCAGGCCCGCTCAGCCGAATTCCGCGATTCGCTGCGCACAACCACTGCCGACTTGACCGCCGCCGTTGCCGCCGGCACCGAGCAGGTCACGACGGCCTTCGGCGGCCGCGCCGAGGAACTCACCAGCGTATTGACAGCGCGCGCAGCAGAAATCCGGGACGCGGTTGGCACAGCCCATGAGCGTATCGACAGCGTCATGGCGGAGCGCGGCGGAGCGCTGATCGATGCGCTGACCACCCATCACGGCCGCTTCGAGGAAGCGCTGACGACCCGCTCCGACGCCATTATCAACGCGGTTTCCGGCACCCATGACCGTCTTGCGGAAACGCTCGACGAAAAGGCGATGGCGCTCGCCATCTCTTTGAACGAGAGCCAGGCCCGCATTGAGGATACGCTCGAAACCCGCTCCGAGGCGCTGCTTAACGCCGTTTCCGGCACGCATGCCCGCCTCTCCGAAACGCTCGACGAAAAGGCAATGGCGCTCGCCATCTCTTTGAACGAGAGCCAGAGCCGCATCGAAGACACGTTGGAGACCCGTTCCGCAGCCTTCCTCAACGCCGTCTCAGGCACGCATGATCGGCTGTCGGAAACACTGGATACCAAGGCTGCGGCTCTGACGACCTCGCTCGACGAGCGCCATGCCCGCATCGAGGACGCGCTCGGAACCCGCGCCGAAGCCTTGTTGAACAGCGTGTCCGGCACGAGCGACCGGCTTGCCGAGACCCTTGATGAAAAGGCGATGGCGCTTGCTATTTCCTTGAACGAGAGCCAGGCCCGCATCGAGGAAACGCTCGAAAATGGTTCCGCAGGCCTGCTGAACGCCGTCTCCGGCACGCATGACCGGTTTGCCGAGACGCTGCAAGGTAAGGCGGCAGCTTTTGCCAACTCGCTGAACGAAACTCAGGCACGCATCGAAGATACGCTCGAAACCCGCTCCGCTGCCCTGCTGAATGCCGTATCCGGCACTCATGAGCGTCTCTCGGAGACCCTCGATGAAAAGGCGATGGCGCTTACCATCTCACTGACCGAAGGCCAGGCTCGCATCGAGGACACGCTGCAGACCCGGTCGGCGGCGCTGCTGAATGCCGTTTCAGGCACGCATGACCGCCTGTCGGAAACGCTGGACGAGAAGGCGATGGCGCTCGCAATCTCTCTCAACGAGAACCAGACGCGGATCGAAGACACGCTGGAATCCCGTTCCGAGGCTTTCCTCAAGGCCGTCTCCGGTACGCATGAGCGTATCGCCGCGACCCTCGAGGAGAAGGCATCGGCACTTACCGCCTCCTTGAACGAAGGCCAGAGCCGTCTGCAGGACACGCTGGAGAGCCGCTCGGAATCCTTCCTCAATGCAGTTTCCGCCACCCATGACCGCCTGTCCGAGACGCTCGACGATCGGGCGATGGCCCTTGCCATTTCGCTGAACGAGAGCCAGAGCCGTCTCGAGGAGACGCTGACATCCGGCGCCGATGCGATCACCAATGCGGTCTCCGGCACACATGAACGCCTGAATGGCGTGCTCGACCAGAAGGCCAGCGCGCTGGCCGCCTCGCTAAGCGAAGGGCAGATCCGCATCGAGGAAGCCCTGGGACACCGCGCAGCCGCGCTCGTCGGTGCCGTAACGGCAAGCCATGATCGGCTCACCGATGCGCTCGACGAAAAGACCATGGCGCTCGCTATTTCACTCGATGACAACCAGAGCCGATTCGACAGCGCCCTCGAAGCCCGCAGCAATGCAATCATGGAGGCTGTCACCAGCGCCGAGGCCCGCGTCGCCGGCGCCTTTGCCGACAAGACGGACGCCATCCATAACGCCTATGCCGATAATCAGCGGCGGCTTGAATCCGCGCTCTCCGAGCACAGTGCGGTGATTTCGGGGGTTCTCGATGCGGGCGGTGCTCGCTTTGAAGGTCTCGTCGGCGGCTTGACCGGCCGCATCGAAGGCCGCCTCAGCGATGCCCATGCGCGGCTCGGGAGCCTGGCCGAGGAGGCCGCGGCGCGCATCGAAGGCGGGCTCGCTTCCGCCCATGAGCGCATCCGCACGACGCTTGAGGATCGCGGCAATGCCATCGAGCTGTCGCTGAGCCAGGCGCATGCGCAGATCAGTGATACGCTCACTGAACAGGCGACCAGCATCGGCACTTCGGTGGCGACGAGCGTCAGCATGCTCGAAATGTCGCTGGAAGACCGTGAAGCCTCGATCCGCCAGGCGATCGATGCCGGCGCCCAGGCATTGGAAGATCGCATGCGCGCCGGCGCCGGACAAATCGCCGGCCGCTTCCAGGAGGCGGCGAACACGATTTCGAGCTCCGCCCAAGACCTTTCCGCCCATCTCGACCAGTCGGTTGAGAACCTTGCGGGACGTCTTGAAGAAACCGGTTCTCGTATGGAGGCCGGCCTTACGGCGATCGAGACCCGCATCCGCGACGGCGTCGGCGGCGTTGCCGAAAAGGTCGAAGCCGCCAGCAGCCAGCTCTCCGGCGTGCTTGCCGACGGCATTTCCCGCCTCGGCGCGCTCGGTGACGACGCCACCCGACGCATCTCGGCGACGCTCGAAGGCAGCGCTTCCAATCTTACACAGGCAATCGACAGCCGCACCGCCAATCTCGCCGAGACGTTGGACAGCCGCACGACCACGCTTGCAGGCGCCATCGAGGGTCGCACGGCAAGTCTCGGCGAAACCCTGGACCGCGGCAACGCACGCATCGAGGAACGCCTCTCCACTATGGATCGCGCGTTGACCGTCGGCCTCGACGCCGTCAACCGCACCATCGAGGGCAAGGCCGCCGGCCTCGCCTCGACGCTGCGCAGCGCGGTGGCCGAAGCAGCCCAGGGAATGGAAGGCGAAGCGACCAGAACGACGGAACTGCTCGGCAAGACGGGCCAGCAGTTCGCCGAGGATCTCAATGCGAAAAGCGACGAATTCACCCGCACCATGGATGAGCGCTCTTCGCAGATCGTCACGCGGGTTGCCGAAGCTCAGAACCGCCTGGCAACCCAGGCCGCTGCCGTCGCCCAGACCTTCTCGGAAGCCGGCAATGCCATCGTCAACAAGGTCGCCGAGGCGGAGACCGTTGTCGGCACGCAGGTCAATGCCATTTCCAGGGCCCTGTCGGACGCCGGCCAGTCTCTCGAGGCGCGCGGCAATGCCATCCGCACGACGCTGTCGGGGGCCGGCAGCGAGATTTCCGCCACCATGGCGGATGTCGAGCGGGCGCTCGAAGCGCGCAGCAGCGCCATCCGCTCCAATCTCGAGGAGCGCGCCCGCGAGATCGATACCTCTCTCTCCGACGTCGACCGGGCGCTTGAAGCGCGCGGCAACTCGATCCGCTCGACGCTTGAGGAACGCACCCGCGACCTCAATTCGATGCTGTCAGGCCGCTCTGTCGAATTGACCCGCATCCTTGACGAAACCGCCCGCCCGATCATCGATCGCTACACCGATGCCGGCGAACAGGCGGCTGCCCGCATTACCGCCGCAGCCAATCTCAGCGCCGACCGTCTGCGCGCCGAGAACGAAGCGCTCGCCAGCGCCGTTGCCGCCCGCACCGAGAATGTCGCCAACGCCGTCAGCGCCATCGAGAATAGCCTGGTCGGCAACGTCAACGGCCTGGTTCAGCGCATGTCGGAAAGCAGCGCGGCGATGGCGATGATGATGAACCGCGCCGCCGAACAGTTGACGAGCGTCGACGGGCGTCTCGGCGAAACCACGACCCGCTTTGCCGACTCCGCCACCAAGGCGGCCGAAATGGTCAACGCCTCGACCAGGCTTCTCGAAGGCAAGGTCGACCGCCTCTCCGACATCTCTGGCCAGACGCTGGCCCAGGTCGGCAGCATCATCGGCCGCTTTGACGAACATTCCAAGGTTCTGACCCAGGCCTCGCAGCTTCTGGGTGCCGCCCAGTCCAACCTCGCCTCGACGCTCGAGGAGCGTGAAGGCGCGCTGCAGGCCCTCTCCGTCAGCCTGGTCCAGCGCTCCGATGAGATCGAAAAGACCATGCGCGGCCTCGGCGACATGATCGAAACCGTGTTCGAGCGGGCCGAGCAACGCTCCAACCAGGTCACCGGCAACCTGCGCCAGGGCGTACAATCTTCCTTTGCCGATATTGGCCGCGTTCTGACGGAAACCGAGAAGCGCGCTCAGGAGGCCGCCGAGACGATGCGCGAGGCGATCACCCGCGCCGGCGACGAGGCCAATACGACGATCGACAGCACCTTCGCCAATGTCGAACGCCGTTCCGGCGATCTCTCCAATCGCATTCGCGGCGGCCTCACCGCCTCCTTGTCGGAAGTCGAGCGCATGCTCGGCGAAGCCGGCCGCGCCTCCGATGGTGCTGCCCAGCACATGCGGGAATCGCTGCGCGAGGCGATTGAAGATGCCGTCGGCCGCTTCTCCGGCGCTACCGAGGACATCCGCCGCTCCGCTGCCGACATCCGCAACGAGCTCGACGCCACCCGCGCCGAACTGAAGCGCGGCGCCTTCGACCTGCCCGAGGAAGCCAAGGAAAGCGCCTCGGCCATGCGCCGCGCCGTCGCCGAACAGATCAAGGCCCTGCAGGATATCTCGCAGCTTGTCGGCCGCTCCAGCCAGCAGCTCGAAATCTCCGAACCCGCCGCCCGCTCGCTTGCCCAGGCGCAGCCGGCTCCGCGCCCGGCTCAGCCGATCGCAGCCCAGCCGCCGCAGCCGGCAGCGCCTGCGCCGATCGAAGCGGCAGGTCTGCGCGGAACGATTACGCCGTCCGCTTCGGCAGCCGCTCCTCAGCGGGCCGCTCAGCAGCCAGCCCCCACTCGCCAGGAATTGGGCCGCCAGGAACCGGCCCGGGAAAGCGGAGGCTGGATTAGCGATCTTCTGCGAGGCGCATCCCGTGAAGAGGCCGCGGACCAAGCGCCGGCCCGTGCTCCCGCCCGCTCGGCGGAAACCGCCGCACCGGCCGCACGCAGCAACGACAGCCGCAATCCGCGCCATGTCGTGGAATCGCTGAATTCGCTCTCCGTCGATATCGCCCGCGCCATCGATCACGATGCCTCGGTCGATCTCTGGCGCCGCTACCAGCGCGGCGAACGCGACGTCTTCACTCGCCGCCTCTACACGCTGAAGGGCCAGCAGACCTTCGACGAGATCAAGCGCAAATACGACCGCGAACCGGAATTCCGCACCGCCGTCGACCGCTATATCGGCGATTTCGAAAAGCTGCTCGCCGACGTCGCCCGAACCGACCCGAACCAGACAGTCACACAGTCCTATCTGACGTCGGATACGGGCAAGGTTTACACCATGCTCGCCCACGCAGCGGGCAGGCTGAGATAGAGTCTCGCCGATATCGTGGAAATGAAGCCACCTGAACATGTGTCAGGCGGCTTTCACTGATGCCGGGGGTATGATCTTCTCCCCAGCCTGGAACCGCGAACAAGATGACCAAGGCCCTCCTGACTATCGACGTACAGAATGCAATTCTCTCCGGAAAGGCAACGCCGGAGCGCCAGCCCGAGGTCGATTCCGCACTTGATGAGACCGTTGCTCGGCTGGCGTTGCTCAAGGAAAAAGCGCGACAGGCCGGCGTGCCGGTCGTGCTGGTGCAGCATGATGGCGACAGCGGTCATCGATTGGCCGTGGGCACGCCGGGATGGGCGCTGCGCCGGGAGATTGCGCCGCAAAAAGGTGAGATCGTCGTGCGCAAGAAAAGCGCCGACTCCTTCTTCGGGACCGCTCTTGCCGACCGCTTGCAAGAACGTTCAATTACACACCTCATAGTCGGCGGCTGCATGTCGCAATTCTGCGTCGACACGACCGTCAGGCGGGCCGTTTCGCTCGGCTATGACGTGACCCTGGTTGCCGACGGCCACACAACCGGTGACACGGCGACCCTCGCCTTCTCCGAGATCATCGCCCACCACAATGAAACGCTTGATGGTTTCGATGCCGGCGACGCGACGGTGAAGGTCCGCCCCGCCGTCGGCATTTGCTTTTCACAAAGCTCTGGCCACAACACCTGACATCAAATCGGAAGCAAGCGCTCGGTCCTAAACGTGACGACCAAAACCTAATCAATCTCAGGTACATCCCTCGCAGCCGTATCGACCATGATCGGCCTCTGCCCCAGTCGTCATATATCCGGGGGCCGAGACAAAGGGCATCATCTGTGGATAGGCCTTTTTTATTGCCCCCTTCCTTCATTCCGTCACAAACTTTTTCGATCCGCTTGCGTTAAAGCCAACGGCTCCTCGGCCGCGTAACAAAAGAGACAGCAACACCGATGACCACGACGACATCCCGGCTTCTTGCCATCGCGCTTTCGTCCACCCTGCTGATGGGCGCTTTCATTCCGGCTGAGGCCGGTCAGGCAAGCTTTGTGATTGATGCGCAATCCGGTCAGGTCCTTGAAGCCTCCAACCAGGACGATCTCAACTATCCCGCGTCGCTGACCAAGATGATGACGCTTTATCTCGCCTTTGAGGCGCTGCACGAGGGACGTCTCAGCTGGGACCAGAAGCTCACCATGTCGGAAAATGCCGAGAGCAAGGAACCCTTCAAACTCGCTATTGGCGCCGGCCGCCAGGTGACGCTGCGTGAAGCTGTCGAAAGCATCGTGGTATTGTCCGCCAACGATTCTGCCGTGGCGATCGCCGAACATCTCAGCGGCTCCGAACAGACCTTCGCCAGAACGATGACCGACAAGGCGCACCAACTCGGCATGAACGACACGGTTTTCAAGAACCCTTCGGGCCTGCCTGATCCGGAGCAGGTCACCACGGCGCGTGATATGGCGATCCTGGGCGTCTCGCTGATGCGGGACTTCCCCGAGGAGTTCAAGCTCTTCTCCATGCGCGGCTTTAAGTTCCGGGGCATGAAACTGCGCGGCCACAACAATCTGATGTACCGCTATGACGGCGTCGATGGCATCAAGACGGGCTATACCGATGCCTCAGGCTACAATGTCGTGACCTCGGCGCTGAAAGATGGCCGCCGCGTCGTCGGCGTCGTCATGGGTGAAAAGACTGCAAGCCTGCGCGACGACAAGATGGCGAGCCTCCTCGACAGCACGCTGCCGTCGTCGCCCACCGCCACCGCCTCCACCACGCCAGGCAGCCAGCCTGCAGCGACGATGACGGATGCGCAGCCGACAAAGTAACCGGCATGCGACGCTGAAGGATGGCGACACGTTTTGCTACCGAAAAGCCACTTCCAGGTTTTGCCGGTCTTGCGCGATCACACGGCAATTGGTTTCGAAACCTTCGCCCTTGATGGCAAGAGTGAATTCCGAGGGGATGCCCGCCGTATTCGAAACCGAAATGCCTGCGCTCTCCGCGCCGATCGATTTGACGGTGCAGTCGATAGTCGAGCGCCGGTCGTTAAATAGGATCGAACCTGCCTTCAGCACGCGCCGCCGCGCGCCAATGGCGTGATCGGCGTGAATGGAACTCCATGAGACGCAGCGATTGCGCCCGCCCTGTTTTGCCTGATACATCGCCGCATCCGCTTGAGCGAGCAGTGTTTCGATGTCTCTGCTGACGATAGATAGCGCCGAAATTCCGAGGCTTGCCGTGACGGTCAGCGAGCCGTGATCGCCGGAAATGACTTGCGAGGCGATGGCGGTTCTGAGTTTTTCGGCGACGGCGGCCGCTCTCTCCCGATCGACATGCGGCAGAACGACGGCAAATTCCTCACCCCCGATACGGCCCAACAAATCACCGGCGCGAAGGGTCGCCCTGCAGATCGATGCGACCGACTTGAGAACCGCGTCACCTGCGGCATGCCCGTACCCATCGTTCACCTTCTTGAAATGATCGATGTCGAAAACGATGCAGGACAGGTCATGCTGATGCCGCAGCGCGAGGGAAATCAGCTGATCGGCTTCCTGCTTGAAGGCTCGCCGCGTCGTAGCCTCGGTCAGGCTGTCGGTAGCGGCAGACTGCATGAGTTCGAGGCGGTCCATCGCTGCTCCCGCCAATTCTTCGAGAATACAAAGATCTTTGCTGCCGAACGATCTGGGCCGGCGATCGATGGCGCACACGGTTCCAATCATGTGACCGGCCTTCGTTCTGAGCGGAACGCCGGCATAAAAGCGGATATGGTCCGCGCCGGTGACCGCAGGATGCGTTGCAAAGCGCAGATCCTTGCTGGCATCAGGAACGATGACAGGCTCGTCACAGTCCACCACGTAGCGGCAGAATGTGTCTTTGAGCGAGACCTCGTCGCCCGACATGCCGGAACAGGCCTTGTACCATTGCCGGTGCGCATCGATCAGCGACACGATGCCGATGTCGACGGAAAATACCTGCTTTATAAGGCGGACGATTCGCTCGAAGCCTTCGTCCTTGGGCGTGTCGAGCAGATCGAGTTGCTGCAACGCTGCCAGCCGTTCCTTTTCTCGCTGAACCGCTTCAGATGACGACTTTCCGAATACTCGTGCGACCACCATGCAGCATGCCTCCTGACAGCGCTAACACGACGCTTTCCACAAATTCATGAATAAATTTAATAGGATGAACGCCTCAACCTCGTGGCGCCAATATTTTTTCCGTATCGGCAACCTTTGATTTCCAAGCTGCACCTGCGAAAACGCAATCTCAGATTGCGCGCAGCGTCCAGCCGACGATCTCCGACACCACCGTCGAAAAGGCGCGGTCGAGACCCTTGACGAAGCCCACGTTGTCGCCGCCGGCCGGCGTCATGGCGCGGAACACCTTCTGGGCGCGTACCGAGCCGTTTCGGTCGTTGAGAATCTTGGCGGAGATTTCGACCACCGCCTGGTTGCCGCTCGAGGCGTCGATTTCGAATGCGCGGATATCGGTGACGATCTGGTAATCGATCGCCAGCCCCTGCCCCGGCATGCCGACGCCGCCGAGCTTTCCCGAATTCTCGAAGGCCTCGACCAGTTTCGATTGCACGATGCGCGGCAGCTTGTCGCCCCACTGCGCCCGCGACAGATACTGGATTTCCGACGGCGAGACGCGGATAACGATCTGATCGCTGTCGAGCGATCTGAGTGCCGTCGGCCCGGCAATCAGGATCTGGCGGGATTTGGCAGCAGGTCCATCGCCATCGACGGCCGCAGAGAGATCATAGGTATCGTTCTTGGCTGAAGTGCCACAGCCCGACAGGATCAACGCAGTCAGCGGCAGCGCGATCGCCGTTCCCCTGATCCACGAACGGCGCGACAACAGATGCGATGCGACCATACTGGGCTACCCCTGACTTTCCCTGTTAACGCCGCGTCCGGCCGTCGTACTGTTTGACCGTGTCCCCGCCGAAGATCAGGCGTTGCGGATTGCGGTCGAAGTTGCTGATCGTATCGTTGAGATTGCTCACGGTTCCGCGCATGTCGTTGATGAGGGTCTGCACGTCGCGCAAGCCGCCGCTCGAGAATTTCTGAAGATTATCGGCGATCGGACCGATTCGCGAGTTCAGATTATCGGCCACCTTCTTGAAGGATTCCAGCGTATCGCGCGCCTCGGCGAACAGCGATTGCGTGTTGTCGGTTCCAAGCAGCGCATCGACCTTGATGAGAATGCCATCGATGCGTGTCGAAGCCGAATTCAGCTTGTTGGCAAGCTGCGACACGTCCTGGATCGTCTGGTCGATATCTTTCTGGCGCAGCGAAACCGTATTGGCGACGTCGCGGATCGAGGCGACTGCCGCACGCGCATCCTTTGTGGCTTGCGAAATATCGTCGACCGAACCCTTGATCTTCGCCGGGTCGATCTGCGCGACGAGCGTATCGACGCGGTCGAGCGTTGCCTGCGCCTGCTTGCCGAAATCGTTGAAGGTGGTGGCCGTCTCGTCGAACTTCTTGATCGCGCCCTTGAGATCGCCTGAGGCATCGGCGACATTGGCGGTGATCTTCTCGGCATTGGAGACGATATTGTCGACCTTCTGCGCGTCGACGGCCCTGACCAGCGATTCCACCGCCTGAAGCGTCGAATCGACACGCCCGGAAACCGCCTTCACCGTGTTGGAGAGCTCACCGACGCTCTGCAGGAAGGCGTCGATATTGCCGGAATTCTTGGCCAGCGCATCCGAGAAAGTTTCGGCATTCTTGAACGTCTGGGTCAGCGGAGCACGCGAATCTTCGATGAAACCCTGAAGTTCGCCAACCGCGTCATTGGCGCGATCAAGGATCTTATCGGCGGTCGCCAGGAGATTGGTGACGCTCGACTGGTCGGCGACGATAACGGCGCGTTTGCCGTTTTCGATCGCATGTTTAAGGATACTCTCCTCACCCTTGCGGCCGCCCGACAACTCGATATAGGCGGCCCCCGTCAGGCCCTGAATTTCAAGCGCGGCCTTGGTGGAAGGGTAGATCGGTGCGTCCGTGCGCACCTGGGTGAAGGCCAGCGAATATTGCGGATCGTCGGCATCGATCGACAGCGTCTGCACCGAGCCCACCTGGATGCCGTTGAAGCGTACCGGCGAGCCGACGCTGAGTCCGTTCGCCGAGCCGGGAATACGCACGATCAGCTCCGTCATCGGGCCGCCACGGCCATATTCGGCCATCCAGTAGACGAAGCCGAAGGCGGCCGCGATCACCAACACCGTGAAAAAACCGACAATCGTGTAATTGGCTTTGGTTTCCATCTATCCGGTCACTTCCCGCCGCTGCCGTTCCCGTGCCGCGCGCCATTGTCCTGCGGCACGATCGACCGTGCTCGCTTACCTCTAAAATAGGCCTGCACCCACGGATCGTCATAGGCCAGCATGTCGTCGATCGTGCCTTCCACCATTACTCGCTTCTTTCCGAGCACGGCAATACGGTCACAAACCGAAAACAGGCTGTCGAGATCGTGCGTCACCATATAGACGGTCAGTCCGAGACTATCGCGCAGGTTGGCGATCAGTTCGTCGAATTCGGCTGCGCCGATAGGGTCGAGACCGGAGGTCGGCTCGTCCAGGAAGACGAGCTCCGGATCGAGCGCCAGCGCGCGGGCAAGAGCTGCGCGCTTGATCATGCCCCCTGAGAGTTCGGACGGGTATTTGTCGGCGGCATCGGCCGCGAGCCCCACCATGCGAATCTTCAGATGCGCCAGCTCATCCATTAGCGAGTGCGGCAGATCGAGATATTCGCGCATCGGCACCTGGATGTTTTCCTTGACAGTTAGCGACGAAAACAATGCGCCCTGCTGGAAGAGCACGCCGAGCCGCATGTCGAGCGCGTTGCGCTGCGGCTCGTTGAGCTCGTCGAAGTCCTGGCCCAGGATCTTGATCGTGCCGGAGCGGCGCGGCAGCAGCCGCAGCACCGTTCGCATCAGCACCGATTTGCCGGTGCCCGAAGCACCGACGAAGCCGAGGATCTCACCGCGATAAATATCGAGATTCAGTTCGTCGAGCACCACCTTGGAGCCAAAGGCGACGGTGACGTCGCGCGCCGAAAGCACGACATCCCTGCCCCGTCCTTCGCTTTCGATCGGCTGCTCGTCCACCCTGCCCGCCATACTAGAAGTTGATTGCTGCATAGAACATCGCAAAAAGCCCGTCCATCAGGATGACGACGAAAATCGCCTTCACCACCGAGGCCGTCACGTGCTGGCCGAGCGACTCCGCACTGCCACCGACCTTCAGCCCTTCGACGGCGGCGACGATGCCGATGACGAGCGCCATGAATGGCGCCTTGATCATGCCCGACAGCACGGTCGACAGCGTAATCGCCTCGTGGAGTCGCGCCAGGAAATTGGCGAAGGTGATACCGGAATAGCCCCAGGCGACGACCGCAGCCCCCGCCAGCGAAGCGAAATTCGCCAATACCGTCAAAAGCGGCAGCGCGATGGTCAGCGCCACCAGCCGCGGGAAGATCAATACGCCGATCGGGTTAAGCCCCATCACCTTCAGCGCGTCGATTTCCTCGCGCATCTTCATCGAGCCGATTTCAGCCGTGATCGCGCTGCCGGAGCGCCCGGCGATCATGATCGAAGTCAGCAGCACGCCGATTTCGCGCAGCTGCAGAATGCCGACCAGATCGACGACGAAAACCTCCGCCCCGAAATAACGCAGCTGGAAAGCGCCCTGCTGGGCGATGATCGCGCCGATGAGAAACGACATCAGCAGGATGATCGGAACGGCGCGAACCCCCATATGATCGATCTGGTTGACGATGGAGGCCGGCGAGACGCCGCTGCCGCGGCCGAGCTTCATCTGAGCGCCGCGCACCGCCGAACCCAGGATATACATTGAGGCAGCGAGATTATCCCAGATATCGTAAGTCATCTTGCCGATCGGCGCCAAGATGCGCGCGGCAAGCGAGACCTTCTCCTTCTGTTCCGGCTCCGGTTTGGCCGGTTCCTCGGAAAACATCTCCAGCATTTCATCCATATGCGGATTGGTGCCGACGAAGCGCACCGTGCGCCCGGCTGCTTCCTCCTCCTTCTTTAGACGGCAAAGCAGCCAGATGCCGGCGGTATCGATCTCCGATATATCAGAGAGGTCGAGCGTCAGATTGCCGGTCTTCTCTCGCCGAAGCTTTTCGAAGTCGCGCAGCACAAGATGCACATAGGCGCTGCGCCAATTGCCGCTGAGACGAACATGCTGCCCCGAACCATCTGGCCGGTCGTCCACTTGCAGTGAGGCGGCGTTGCGATTCTCGGCGTTCAAGATACTTGTGTCTTTCAAGGCTTACAGCGACATTGCCGACTCGCGAAGCGGATCGCCGCCGGCGCGTCAATATACAGAAGCAACGTCCAATTTCCATGCTCGCAGGATAGCAATAATGCCGCGCACCCTTGATATCCAGATGAATTCCTTTCCGATTGTCGGGACCTTCACCATCTCGCGCGGCGCAAAGACTAAGGCCGAGGTCATTAGCTGCGAAGTCACGGAAGAAGGCGCGCAAGGGCACGGCGAATGCGTGCCCTACCGCCGCTACGGCGAGACCATGGAGAGCGTCTTGGCCCAGATCGAGGCAGCGCGCCCGCTGATCGAATCCGGCATTTCGCGCGACGACCTCTTGTCGGCGATGCCGCCGGGTGCCGCACGCA
This sequence comes from Rhizobium sp. BK049, assembly GCF_014193135.1. NCBI lineage: Bacteria > Pseudomonadati > Pseudomonadota > Alphaproteobacteria > Hyphomicrobiales > Rhizobiaceae > Rhizobium > Rhizobium sp. BK049. Next base: position 62,216 of record NZ_JACHYV010000006.1, on the reverse strand, counting down.
ACGCCGTGGATTGCGCTCTCTGGGATCTCGAAGCAAAACGGACGGGCCAAACGGTCGCCGCCCGCCTCGGCCTCACGGCGCTCAAACCGCTCACGACAGCCTACACCATCTCGCTCGGCGAGCCGGAAATGATGGCCGCGCAGGCGCGCGAACATGCCGGTCGCGCTCTGCTCAAGGTCAAGGTGGGAACCGGTGACGATGAAAGCCGCATCCGCGCAGTCCGCGCGGCCGCACCCGATGCTGCGATCATTCTCGACGCCAATGAGGGCTGGCCGGAGGCGGTGCTGGAACGTCATCTGCAGATCGCCGCGGAGGCGGGCGTCGCCCTCGTCGAGCAACCGTTGCCGGCAGGCAGCGATGCGCTGCTTGCCGAAATCCGCCGCCCGCTGCTCGTCTGCGCCGACGAGAGTGTGCATCACACCGGAGACCTCGCAAGCCTTGCCGACCGTTATGATGCGATCAATATCAAGCTCGACAAGACAGGCGGCCTCACCGAGGCCTTGGCGATGAAGGCCGAAGCGGAGAGGCTCGGCTTTTCGATCATGATCGGCTGCATGGTCGGCACTTCGCTTGCCATGGCGCCAGCCGTGCTGCTCGCGCAGGATGCCGATTTCGTCGATCTCGACGGCCCGCTGCTGCTTGCCCGCGACCGCCAACCCGGCCTGCGCTACGCCGCTTCCCTGGTCTTTCCGCCGGAAAGCACCCTCTGGGGCTGAAGATAGTAGGCTGAGATGACCAGCCCGAGGCCGGAAAGCGCGACGAGCGCCATGACGTAATAGCTGACAAGGCCGAGCCAGGCGTAGAGGTAGCCCGAAGCGATGGTCATCAACCCCATCGCCATGCCGACATAGAAGAAATAGGCGCCCTGCGCCGAGGCCTCCTGCGTTTCCTGCACCGTCGCCACGATTCTCCGCTGCACGCCGGTATGCACGAAGGCATAGGTGAAGCCGTGGAAACATTGCAGCAGGAAGAAGCCGGCAAAGCCGGCATTCATGGGAAACAGGATCCAGCGGCAGACGCTGATGGCGCAGCCGAAGCGGATCAATGTCCAGGCATTGAAGCGCCGATTGAGACGCTTCGATAGAAAGAACACCGTCACCTCCGAAGCAACGCCGGCGCTCCAGAGCAAGCCGACCTCGGTGCCGGAAAAGCCGAGCTGATGCCAATAAATCGAGGAAAAAGCATTGAGCACCGCGTGGCTCGACTGCTGGATGGCAACTCCGATCAGGAGCAGCAGCAAATGTGGTTCGCGCAACCCGCTGCCGGTGGCGGCCGGCAGGTCGATCGGCTGGCCGCGCCGCCGTGTGGGCCCGATCCGCGGACAGAAGATCGCCATCGCCACCGTCATCGTGAAGCCGAACACCATGACGACGAGCACCATGCCGCCGCCCCCCCGGCCGATCAGCTGACCGCCGAGGAGCGTCGAGACGATGAAAGCGATCGAGCCCCATACGCGCATCGACCCATAATCGAGCCCCCAGCGGCGCACGCCTGAAATGACGATCGATTCGACCACGGGCACATAGGGCGCAAAGGTGGCGCCCTGCAGCGCGAAGACGATTGTCACCGGCCAAAAGCTGGTCGTCCAGTAAAGCGCGATCGCCGTCAGCAGCGACAGGCCACCCGACCAGAGCAGCACGGTGGCGCGCTCCTTCATGCGGTCGGCGATCATGGCGACGACAGGTGCTACCAGGACTCGAACCACCATCGGTATGGCGAGAATAATACCGATTTCACGGTTACTGAAACTATGGGTTTGCAGCCAGACCGGGAAAAATGGCAGCACGACGCCATTGACGAGCAGCGGCGCGCAATAGGACAGCGCGCTGAGCAGCCGGAAGCGCGGCGGCGCTCCCTCACCCGGAGAATGTTGAGCGGGAATCATCGGTGGACCTGAAGGAAACTAGATGTTTTCCTAACACACCACCCCGGGGGGCGACCATTGCGAGAAATAGCCGTCCGGAAACGTTTTAGAAAATAAATTGGGCCTGTTACCTCGCGGTAACGGCTAAATTGCTGGCGAGCCGCCGCGACTGCGACGGCTGTAAAATCACGCTGCCTGCGCGGCGAGTTCCGCCTCTTCGAGACGCTCGACTGCGGTAAGCGCCGGCACTGCGCTAGCAAGCGCTCGCCAGGTGATCAGTTCGAACGTGCCGTCCTCATGCTCTGCAACCGCTGTGCAGCTTTCCACCCAGTCGCCGGTGTTGATGTAGCGGATGCCGTCCATCTCCTGGATGACGGCGTGGTGGATGTGGCCGCAGATCACCCCGTCGGCTCCGCTCTTGCGCGCCTCTTCAGCCACGACGCGTTCGAACTCGCCGATGAAATTGACCGCATGCTTGACTTGCAGCTTCGCCCAGGCGGAAAACGACCAATAGGGCATGCCAAGGCGACGGCGGACGGCGGCGAGCAGGATGTTGATGCGGATTGCCGTATCATAGGCCCAGTCACCGAGATAGGCGAGCAGGCGGGCGTTGCGGACAACGACGTCGAACTCGTCGCCGTGCAGGATCAGGTATTTCTTGCCGTCCGCGCCGTCATGCATCATGCGCTCGACGACCTCGATGCCGCCGAAATGCATGCCCGGGAAGTCGCGCAGGAATTCGTCGTGATTGCCGGGAATGTAGACAACGCGCGTGCCCTTGCGCGCCTTGCGCAGCAGTTTCTGGACGACGTCGTTGCAGACCTGCGGCCAGTACCAGCTGCGCTTCAGGCGCCAGCCGTCGACGATGTCGCCGACGAGCACGATCGTATCGGCTTCGTGGTAGCGCAGGAAATCTAGCAGGAAATCAGCCTTCGCGGCCTTCGAGCCGAGATGCACATCGGAAATGAAGAGCGTGCGGAAATGTCTGGGTTCCATCATGTCTGTCACGAACAGTGCTCGTGCCCCATCTTTCATCTAGCCTTCCAAAACCAGACTCGTGTTTCAGGAAGATGACAAGCTGGGGAAAAGCCCTGCAAACCCGCCGTTCCGTCTGATGGTAAACGCAGATCCCATCGAAGCCCGCAATAGCGATATCGGAAATCCGATTAGCATAATTTCTTGCCGCGAGGTCCTGGATCTTTCCCGCATGCCGAGAATCAAATTAACAGCAGCTGCCGATCAAGGCGTAACCTGGGGATATTGATGATGCGCGCCCGAACCGCGACAATAATGATTTCTATTGCACTGCTTGCCGGCTGTGCACCGACGCAGCAGGACTATGATGCGACAGTCACGCTGCTGCAAGGCAGCGCGAGAGCGAGAAACGAGTTCGTCAAAGTGTGCACAAAGGATTTCGATGCAAATGCGCGGCGCGCCGCGGGGATCGTGACAAACGTCTCCGACAATGACGCTCCGAGGATCGCCTGCCAGCGATATCTGACGGCCGCGATCTCCGGTCGCGCTACGTATCAGGATCTGCTCGACATCAAGGCTCACCGGTTTACGCCAAAACTCATCAAGATCTTCCAGGGCCGCTGATAGCCCGGAAGACGCCCTCTCGCTTCTCGATCTGGAACCGAGTGAACAATATCGACGGCCAAGCGGATTGGGGGCAAGCGGCGACCAGACGCTACGCCCTTTTCGGCCGGCAATATTGCCCTGCCGATCGAGCGCGTTCATGATGACAACGATTCCATGTCCGACAAAGCGGGATGGCCGATGCGTCTCTTTCTCGTTCGCCACGGCGAATCCCTCGGCAACATCAACGAACAGGCCTACCGCCAATTCGGCGATCATAATGTGCCGCTGACTGAATGGGGCTATCGCCAGGCGGCTGAGGCAGGCGCTGTCATCGCTTCGTACCTCAAAGGGCTGCCGAGCCAGGGATTCCAGAAGCTGCATATCTGGTATTCGCCGTTTCTGCGCACGCGCCAGAGCAAGGATGCGCTACTCGAAGCGCTTCCGGAAAACTTCGTCGGCGATGTCAGGGAAGATTATCTTCTGCGCGAGCAGGATTTCGGCCTCTTCACCGAAATCTACGACCTTGCCGAGCAGAAGCAGAAATTCCCCGAGGAGTTCGAAAAATGGGCGAGGCTGCGCAACAATAGCGGCAAGTTCTATGCGCGGCCGCCGGACGGCGAAAGCCGGGCGGACGTGGCGCAGCGGGTGCGTCTCTTCCTTCAGACCGTCATGCGCGAGGCCGAAAACGGCGACCACAACGTCGCGATCGTCGGCCACGGGGTCACCAACCGGGCGGTCGAAATGAATTTCCTGCACCACTCCGTCGACTGGTTCGAGCGCTCCGACAATCCTGGGAATTCCGACGTTACGCTGATCGAGGGAACGCGTTTGCAGGGCTACGACACGATACCGCTGCACCAGGCCGCCGACCGGCAGCCGGGACAGGAGAACAAGCTGCGCGATGCCTATGGCGCTGACGTGACGATGACGCCGAAGCGTGGTGGGTAAACCGCTCCCCACAAGGGACCCTTGTGGGGAGCGGTTTGGGGGGGGTCTTCAAGCAGCTCGCACCGCCGCCATCGGCTTCACATTCTGATTCATCCGGAACAAATTGTTCGGATCGTAGCGCAGTTTGATTTCCGAAAGGCGCGCATAATTAGCCCCGTAGGCCATTTCGACCCGGTCGGTCTCGTCCTCAGGCATGAAGTTGATGTAGGCAGTGCCCACAGCATGCGGCTTGGTTGCCTCGAAAAGTTCGCGCGCCCAGCCGATGCAGTTTCCGTCCATCTCGGTTTCCCGCCAGCGTGCATGGACATTCATGACGAAATGCGAACTGCGCTGCGGAAATGCCGTGGCCTCCGTCGGCACGCGGCCGGCGGCGCCGCCGACATGGCCGATGAATATTTCGCATTCCGGCCCTGGCAGCTTCCGCACGGCATTGATGAGAACCTCGATCGCCGCATCGGAAAGGGAGGCGAAATCCTGGCTCTTCCAATAGTTACGGGCGCCGGGCGTTAGAAGCGGGTCGAATGCCTGCTGCCAGCCGATGAACGGCATCGGGCCGACAATGTCGGCGATCGGCTTTCCGATCCCGCGCAACCTCGCCGCCGCCTTTTCGCCCGCCGCCATGTCCCCGCAATAGCACATAGCAAGCACCAATATCTCCTTGCCATGCCATTCGGCCGGCAGGAACGGCAGCGGCGGCGCCTGGCGCATCACCACCCAGCAGGTCAGCTCGTCGGGTGCTGTTTCCAGCGCCTCGCGATACTCCCTGAGAACGTTTTCCGCATCGGCGAAGGGATGCACGACCAGTCCGGCGAAAACTTCGGGCTGGAGCGGGTTGAGCTGGAATTCGAAGGAGGTCACGACGCCGAAATTGCCGCCGCCGCCGCGCAGCGCCCAGAACAGGTCCGGCCGCTCCGTCTCGCTCGCCTTCACCAGTTCGCCGTTGGCCGTCACCACATCGACCGAAATCAGATTGTCGAGGGTCAGCCCGAATTTCCGCGTGAGCCAGCCGAAACCACCGCCGAGCGTCAGGCCGGCTATGCCGGTCGTGGAATTAATGCCGGTTGGCAGTACCAGTCCGAATGCCAGCGTTTCCTTGTCGACGTCGCCGAGCGTCGCGCCCGGCTCGATCCTGGCGCGGCGCGTCTCGGGATCGACCCGCACCGATTTCATCGGCGACAGATCAATGACGACGCCGCCCTCGCAGACCGCGTTGCCGGCAATGCCGTGCCCGCCGCCGCGCACCGAAACGAGCAGATTGTTGTCGCGTGCAAGGCGCACCGCGCGCACGACATCAGCCGCCCCTGCACAGCGCGCAATCAGACCCGGCCGGCGATCGATCATCGCATTCCAGATCGCCCGCGCCTCACCGTAATTCATGTCTTTGCTGGTCAGGAGACTGCCGCGAAAACCGGCGGCAAACGCATCCATGGCCACGTCATTAACCATCGTCTGACCCCGTTGCAGGGTCGTGAGGTTCAAATTGTCCATGATTTCCTCCATGCGACCGGCGCCCCGCACCGTCGCGGCGGCATTTTGCGCTTGCAGGCGGCATCAAACAAGTTTCCAAAAGGATTAGTACCGGCGATGCCGATACTCGGCCGGCCCGTGGTTCCGTGGGACATGCCCCGCGCGAAAACTTCTCCCATCCCTCATTTCCATACTGTCGCCTGTATCCGATTGATGTATGGAGGGAACTCCAGAAAAAGACGTGCACGGAGGCGGCAATGGATCACCAGGATAAATCCAAGACGGACAAGAACGCACCGGGCGGCGATCTCGACGAACAGGCGCTATTTTTCCACCGCTACCCCCGCCCCGGCAAGCTGGAGATCCAGGCGACCAAGCCGCTCGGCAACCAGCGCGACCTGGCGCTTGCCTATTCGCCGGGCGTTGCCGCTCCCTGCCTTGCCATCCGTGACAACCCTGAAATGGCGGCCGAATATACCTCGCGCGCCAATCTCGTCGCCGTCATTTCCAACGGCACCGCCGTGCTCGGTCTGGGCAATATCGGGCCTCTGGCTTCGAAGCCGGTCATGGAGGGCAAGGCCGTGCTCTTCAAGAAATTCGCCGGCATCGACGTCTTCGACATCGAGATCGACGCGGCGAGCGTCGAACAGATGGTCTCGACCGTTTCCTCGCTGGAGCCGACCTTCGGCGGCATCAACCTTGAAGACATCAAGGCGCCTGAATGTTTCGAGGTCGAGCGGCGCCTGCGCGAGAAGATGAAGATCCCTGTCTTCCACGACGACCAGCACGGCACGGCGATCATTGTCGCCGCCGCTATCCTGAACGGGCTGGAACTCGCCGGCAAAGCCATCGAGAACGTCAAGATCGTTGCCTCGGGCGCGGGTGCTGCCGCCCTTGCCTGCCTCAATCTGCTGGTGACCCTCGGCGCCAAACGCGAAAACATCTGGGTCCACGATATCGAAGGCCTCGTCTACGAGGGCCGCACCGAACTGATGGACGAATGGAAGTCCGTCTATGCCCAGAAGAGCGACACCCGCACGCTCGCCGAAAATATCGGCGGCGCTGATGTCTTCCTGGGTCTCTCGGCCGCCGGCGTGCTGAAACCGGAGCTGCTGGCGCAAATGGCCGACAAGCCGCTGATCATGGCGCTCGCCAATCCGACTCCGGAGATCATGCCGGATCTCGCCCGCGCCGCCCGTCCCGATGCGATGATCTGCACCGGCCGCTCGGATTTCGCCAACCAGGTCAACAACGTCCTCTGCTTCCCCTATATCTTCCGCGGCGCCCTCGATTGCGGCGCCGAGACGATCAACGAGGAAATGAAGATGGCGGCCGTGCGCGCCATCGCAGCGCTTGCCCGCGAAGAACCGTCCGATGTCGCCGCCCGCGCCTATTCCGGCGAGACTCCGGTCTTCGGCCCCGACTATCTGATCCCTTCCCCCTTCGATCCGCGCCTCATCCTGCGCATCGCGCCTGCAGTCGCCAAGGCCGCCGAACAGAGCGGCGTTGCGCGCCGGCCCATCCAGGATTTCGACGCCTATCTCGATCAGCTGAACCGTTTCGTCTTCCGTTCCGGCTTCGTCATGAAGCCGATCTTCACGGCGGCAAAGGCCGCCGAGCGCAAGCGCGTCATTTTCTCAGAAGGCGAGGACGAGCGCGTGCTGCGCGCCGCCCAGGTGCTGCTTGAGGAAGGCTTGGCCAAACCGATCCTGATCGGCCGCCCACAGGTCATCGAGACACGCCTCAAGCGCTACGGTCTGCGCATCCGGCCGTTGCAGGATTTCGAGATCATCAATCCGGAGGACGATCCGCGCTTTCGCGAATATGTCGATCTCTATTTCTCGCTCGTCGGCCGCCGAGGCGTCATCCCGGAAGCGGCCCGCACTATCGTGCGCACCAACACCACCGTCATCGGCGCGCTGGCGCTGAAGCGCGGCGAGGCCGATGCGCTGATCTGCGGCCTCGAAGGCCGTTACGAGAAACACCTGCGCGACGTGCGCCAGATCATCGGCAAGCGCAAGGATGTCCGCGATTTCTCGGCCCTCAGCCTGATGATCTCACAGCGCGGCGCCACCTTCTTCACCGACACCTACGTCACCTTCAATCCGAGCGCCGAAGAGATAGCAGAGGCGACTGTCATGGCTGCCGAGGAAATCCGCCGCTTCGGCATCACCCCGCGCGCCGCCCTCGTCTCGCACTCAAACTTCGGCTCACGCGAATCCGAAAGCGCCACGAAAATGCGCAATGCCCTGCAGCTCGTGCGCGATGCTGCCCCGGATCTCGAAGTTGACGGCGAAATGCACGGCGAGAGCGCGATCACCGAAGCGCTGCGCAAGCGCGTCATGCCGCACACCACGCTGCACGACGAGGCAAACCTGCTCGTCTTCCCCAACCTCGACGCCGCCAACATCACGCTTGGTGTGGTCAAGTCGATGACCGACGGCCTGCATGTTGGCCCGATTCTGCTCGGCGCCGCCATGCCCGCGCACATCCTCGCGCCGTCGGTTACCTCGCGCGGCGTCGTCAACATGGCAGCGCTCGCCGTCGTCGAGGCATCGCAGCCGGCATAAGCCGGCATTGCGATCAGAAGATTCACCGATAACCAGCACTCGCCGAGATTTCGCAAGTGCTGGCATCCAGCCGCGTTTTACCTCGGCGTTACGTCAAAGCCGAACCACTTCTGCGATAGCTTGACGATCGTGCCGTCTGCTTTGGCTGCTGCGATCGCCTCGTTGAACATAGATTTGAGTTTCGTATCCTCCTTACGCAGACCAACTGAGCTTCCACGCCCAAGCATGCCGCCCTGGAAACGAGGGCCAGTGACGATGAAGTCCTCGTTGCCCGGCTTTGCCGCCGCTGTCGAAAGATATGCCATGGACGCCATGACGAGGTCGACGCGACCGGCCTTAAGATCGAGATCGTGCTGTTCCGTCGTCTTGTACTCACGGACATCAACGACGCCCTTCAAATATTTGTCGAGGAAGCTCGCGGCGATCGATGCAGTCTGCACGCCGACTGTCTTACCCTTGAGCAACGGCTCGATCTGCTTCAGCGCGGCCACAGCGCCAGCCTCATCGGTGGCGAGCGAAAATACCTCGCCCTTCAAAGGCAGATTTGCGAGCGGGGAGTCTTTCAATGTCGCAAAGGTCTGACCCGTCGTGCCGTAGGAATCGCTGAAGGCAATGACCTCCTCGCGCTTGGCGGTTGCAGACATCCCCGAAATGATTGCGTCGAACTTTCCAGCGTTAAGAGCCGGGATCATGCCGTCAAAAGGCTGGATCACGGTCGTGCATTCGACCTTCATATGAGCGCAAAAATACTTGATCAGCTCGATTTCGTACCCGTCAAGGCTACCGTCTGCCTTGGTGAAGTTCCACGGCCGAAACGCTCCCTCGGTCGCAATCGTCACATGCGTCCAGTTCTTCTCCTCGGCGCGTGCCGCCGTCGAAACGGCTAAGCTGGCGACCATAGTGATCGCGGCTATGATTGCGGTCAGGTATTTCATACTGAGTTCCCCTTCTTGATTGAGCTTGATGAACTATTGATTGATGAACTGGCGGAAGCGCTCCGACTTCGAATTCGAAAAGACATCCTGAGGTTTGCCCTCTTCCTCGACCACGCCCTTGTGTAAAAAGACGACGCGGCTGGAGACGTCGCGCGCAAATCCCATCTCATGTGTGACGACCAGCATGGTGCGTCCTTCTTCCGCCAAGGCGCGCATGACACGCAGGACCTCTCCTACAAGCTCCGGATCGAGCGCCGATGTCGGTTCATCGAAGAGCATCACCTTTGGATGCATAGCGAGGGCGCGGGCAATGGCGGCGCGCTGCTGCTGACCGCCGGAAAGATGAGCGGGATAGAAATTGCGTTTATCGGCGATGCCGACTTTGGCCAGCAACGCTTCAGCTTCGTCGATGCATTCGGCGCGTGAACGGCGCTGAACATGGATGGGTGCCTCGATAAGGTTTTCGAGGACCGTCTTGTGAGACCAGAGATTGAAACTCTGGAACACCATTCCGAGCCGAGAGCGGATACGATCGACCTGCTTTCGATCCGCCGGGCGGTGTACACCGCCGGCATTGCGCTGCATCGAGATCGTTTCGCCGGCGACAGTCACTTCACCCGAATCCGGCGTTTCCAGCAGATTAATGCAACGCAGCAACGTCGATTTCCCGGAACCCGACGAGCCGACAATGGAAACGACATCGCCTTCCAGAGCATCAAGCGAGATGCCCCTGATGACCTGGAGAGGTCCGAAGCTCTTGTGCATGTCGCGCACGCTGAGTGCGATTGGTGTGGCCGTCATCGATGCTCTCCTGCAGGGGTCGCTATGGTGCTGCTCTCTCGGCTGACGGGAACGGGAGCGCGTAAATGCGGGCTAAGCCTATACTCGGCGAATTGAATGAGACGCGTCAGCATGAAATTGAGGGCGAGGTAGATGGCCCCGGAGACGATGAAGACCTCGATTGCCCGGTAGGTCTCGGAGATGATCTTGGCGGCGACTCCGGTTACCTCCATCAGCGTAATGATCGAGGCAAGTGACGTCGCCTTGACCATTGATATTATCTCGTTGCCGTATCCGGGCAATGCCTGCCGGATTGCCAGCGGCAGGACGATCCGGCGAAACAACAGGAAGCGATGCATGCCGCAAGCGCGGGCAGCCTCAACTTGCCCGTGCGGTACCGAGAGCAGGCCGCCGCGAATGATCTCGCTGGCGTAGGCGGCTGTATTCAAGGTCAGCGCCAGCACCGCGCACCAGTAAGGATCGCGGAGAAACGGCCAGAAGACGCTGTGCCGTACGGCTGGAAACTGGCCGAGACCGTAATAGATAAGAAATATCTGCACCAACAGGGGCGTGCCGCGGAAAATGAAGACATAGAGCCGCGCGAACCAATCGAGCGCGGCAACGCGGGAGAGGCGGGCAAGCGCCAGCAACAGGGCCAGAATGGCACCAAGGCAGATCGATGTCACGGCAAGCTCGATCGTCAGCGGAATTGCGGCGACCAGGCTCACAAATGTTTCGTTGAGAAACTGCCAATCCATCATCCGCTCCTCCCCACGCCGCGCGACAGGCGCCGCTCCGCCTGCTGGAGAAGGATGCTCGAAACTGTCGAGATCATCAGATAGATCGCGCCGGCCATCAGGTAGAAATCGAATGGCAGCCCGGTCGATCCAGCGCCGACCTGCGCCTGGCGCAGGAGTTCGGCAACACCGGTGATCGATACCAGTGCCGACTCCTTCAGGACGACCTGCCAGACATTACCGAGACCGGGAAGCGCGTGACGCAGGGTCAGCGGCGCAACGATCCGCCGCAGGCGAAGCCAGCGCGGCATGCCGCAGGCAATAGCCGCCTCGATCTCACCCGGATGGACCGCCCTGAATCCACCTCGCAGCACTTCCGTGAACTGAGCGCCGGATGTGACGCCCACGGCGAGGGAGCCGGCAAGAAAGCCCGGAAAGCCGAGGAAACCTTCGGCGCCGAAAAGCCGGCCGACCGCCGTAACCACGGCGCTGCCGCCGAAATAGAAGAGGTAGATGACCAGCAGATCGGGAATGCCCCGCAGCACCGTCGTATAAGCATCGGCGGCCGCGCGAGCAAAACCGTTGCCGGCAATCTTGGCCCATGCCCCAAGGGTCCCGATACAGGCGCCGACGGCATAGCCGGCGATTGCAACAAAGATGGTCATCCAGGCTCCGGCCAGAAGAGCATGGCCCCAGCCATCCGCACCGAAGCCGGCAAGCTCAAAAAAACCAGGCTGGCTCATGATGCTGCTCCGGAAGAGCATATTTTTGCAGCAACTGACATTGTCATAGCCTCTGCTGAGCATGATGCGCCGAAAAGGCGCTTAGGGAGCGTCAAAGGTCGGTGTCAGGTCGATCTTGCTCCATTTTTCCGAGAGCTGCCTGATCGTGCCATCCTTGGCGGCTTGCCTGATTGCGTCATCAAATTTGGCCTTCAGATCGGTCTCGCCCTTGCGCATGCCGAGTGCGACTTCGGTAGCCAACATCGCGCCTTTCACCAGCGGGCCGGACATCATCAGATCGTCATTGCCGGGCTTGCCGAGCACGGAGGTTTCATAAACGCCGCTATCGAAGCCTGCATCGATGCGCCCGGCCTTCAGATCGAGGTCGCGCTCGCCGGAATTCTTGTAGGCGCGCACTGTTACGTCGGAGCCGAAATAGGCGTTGATCAACTGCTCCTGGCTGGTCGACTGGACGACGCCGACCGTCTTGCCTTTGAGGGCTTCGCCGATCGCGGCCATCACCGGATCTGCCTTCGACTTGTCGTTCAAATTCAGCCGCTCGCCGGCCATCGGCAGAGGGGATACCGGCCCGTCCTTCAGAAGCAGGAAGCTCGCGACCCCGCTCGCGTAGGGCACGGTGAAATCGACCACCTGCTTCCGCTTCTCGTTGATGCCGAGAGTCATCACCAGATCGAATTTTCCAGCATTGAGGCTCGGGATCATCGCATTCCAATCGCCTGCGATGAGTTCGCAGTCGGCTTTGGCGCGTTTGCACAGGTCATTGATGAGGTCGACGTCGAAGCCGGCCAGCTTGCCGCTGGAATCCGTGAGGTTCCAGGGCGGGAAAGCCCCTTCGATGCCGACCTTGACATGCGTCCAGTCCTTGGCGCCGGCAGCGAATGAAGTCAGGAAGGCAATGGCGCCGAACAAAACGGCAGGCAATTTTCTATTTTTCATTTTCTGTTCCCCTTTCGGCGGCCAAATGGCCGCCTGTCAGTTCTGCTATGGCTGCGTCAGTCCTCCAGGGCCGCACGCAAAACCGCATTGGCTTCCCTCAGTCCATGGATCAGGCGATTTCTCGTCTGGCGCGCATGAACAGCGTAGAAAGGTATGTCTGGCGATCCGACGGGCTGCGCGGCCAGCGCCCGCAGCCCCTCAAGTGACGGCCAGGCGGGGTGCGGGAGGGCGGAATCATGGTGATAGCGCTCGCCGCTCGTATAATTCAGCGGCACGAGATGGCGGCCGGCGCGCATCAGCGATGCGTTGACGCGCGCCGTCTTTGCAGAAGACGGGTCCTTCATCTCCATTACCGCCTTCGCGCTGATGCCCAACTCGTCAATTGCATTTGCGAGGGCCGAGATGTCGATACGACCGGAAAGCTCAGCATGCAGTCGCGCAACCTCTTGGCTGAGAGCGTGTGCGTAGACGGAATAGTCAAGTGGCAGGACGGGCGAGGTCAGCAGGCGCCAAAGTGTTTCCAGCACGATTCGCGTATCCCGGCTCAGATTGTCGGGATCGATGTGCTCTGCCGTGTCGTGCGGCGTGTGCCACCACCAACCGAGCGCCGTCAGCGTCTTGACGGGGCCTGGCGGCTGATGACTGAGGCTGCCGAACATCGAGGGGATGCCGACACCCCAGAATGAATGATCCGCCGCTCTGCCATGCCGCCTGCCCGCATGCCTTTGTCCGGTGACGTCCTCGATCACCTCAAGAGCCAGCGGCTTCAACTCGTCGATGACACCGGAATTGGTGAGGACGGTTGCGCCCTCGCCGCCCGTGGAATCGACATTGACATGCACGGCGCAGCGGCGGTCGAGCTCGTCGAAAAATTCATCCGCATACCAGGCCGAGCCGGAATAGCGACCGTGCGAATGGCCTGACCAGAAGCAGATGCGCAGGCCGCGTCGCCAATCACCCGCATGAAGGGCAAGCAAGCGTGCCGCCTCCAGCATCGTCGCGTTCGCGCCGCCATTGTCCATGACGCCGAAGTGCCAGGTGTCATGATGGCCCGAAAACAGTACGAACGGTTTGTCCTCGCCTGCCGGCTGAAGCTCTGCAACAAGCAGCGGCGTCCTGCGCCAGCCGGTGTCGACCTCAGCCGTGAGCGTCGCACGGACCTTCTGGCCGCGCACGAGCCTGTCGCGCAGGCGCACTCCATCTTCCCGCGCGACAGTGCAGATCACAGTTTTCGGCAGATGGCTGCGCGTGTGTTGCGAAGGGCTGCCCCAGACCGGCGAGACGCACATTTCGTAGAGATGCTCATTTGGGCTGACATGGATTTCGCCGAGGGCGCCGGCCGCGCTCGCCAACACGGCGACTTCCTCCGTCGCAATCCCGTCGACCAGGACGATCTTGCCGGCCACGTCCCTGCCGATGAGATCGGCTTCCTTGCCCTCGCCGATATATTCAAGGTCGCCGCTGATGCCCGCTGCGGCCGTCGAAACCGACATCGAATGGGTAATGCAACGGAGACTTTCGCCTTCGACCCGGACCTCCGCCGGGCCGGGCAGGCTGATGAATGCATCATGTGACAGCAGCTGCGTTCCGTATCCGTAGCTCTCCATCTGCGCCTGAAGATAATGAAAGCTCTCGAGCTCCTCCGGCGTTCCGGACAATTTCACCCGACGGGCAAACTCGCGGATATGCGCCATCAGGCGGTCACGGTCGGGCAGCAGGTCGGGGTTAGGCATCAGCCTTCTCCGGCAATGGCGGCTTAACGTCATCCGGTATCGGATTGACGAAAGGCGTACGCTCCAGACGCGCCCTGTGATCGGCCTTGGCAGCTTCGATCAATGCGGGGTTACCGATGAGATCGGCGGCCGTGCTCGCCATTACCTTGGCGGCGTGTTCGGTTCCCTTGTGGGCAGCCGGCAGTTTCCCTTGCGCAACCAGCTGCCAGGAGTGTCCGGGCGTACCGACAGCGTAGGTAGCCCCTCGCATCTGCACGGTCGGCACCACCCAGCTGACCGTCCCGACATCGGTGGAGCCGACCAGAGTGCCGTCACCGGCATTCAAGGGAAAAATCTCCTCACAGAGCGGCTGGTCCTCCTTCGGTTTCAGCCCGAAACGACCATAGGACGCGGCGATATCCTCTGCGTTGAAGGTCTGCTGGAACTTGCGGGCCGTTTCTCGGTCGGCATCATCAAACACTGGTGGGCCAAGCCGCTGCAGATGGGCGAACATGCACTCTTCGAGTGGTGTATTGCCGACGAGATTGGCATCGCCGCTGACGATGTCACTCCGGACGGTCGTCTCGGTCATCAGGGCAGCACCTTCGGCAACTTTCTTGACGCGGGCAACCAGAGACAGGAGTTCCGGCAAGGTTCTTGCACGGACGAGATAGCGTACAGTCGCGCGTGCCTGCACGACGTTGGGCGCCCCACCACCCGCGTCAGTGATGGCATAGTGGATACGCGCAGTGGAAGGCATGTGCTCGCGCATATAATTGACGCCTACATTCATCAGTTCCACTGCATCGAGAGCGCTGCGGCCGAGATGCGGCGTCGCGGAAGCATGCGACGCCCGCCCCGAAAAATGGAAGTTGATCTCGTTGCAGGCGAGCGAGATGGGATTGTTGACGCCGGCAAAGGCTGCCGGATGCCAGGAGATCGCGATATCCACGTCGTCGAAAACGCCAGCCCGCACCATGAAACCCTTCGAAGAGCCGCCTTCCTCCGCGGGGCAGCCATAATAGCGCACCCTTCCCGTCAAGCCGCTTCCGGCAAGGAAATCCTTGACCGCGGCGGCAGCGAGCATGGATCCGGCGCCCAGCATATTATGGCCGCAGCCGTGACCATTGCCGCCGTCGACCAAGGGCCGCTGCTCGGCAATACCGGCCTCCTGGCTCAATCCCGGCAGCGCATCGAACTCGCCAAGGATTGCGATGACCGGGCCACCCTCGCCCGCCTCTCCCATAACCGCCGTCGGCAACCCGGCAATGCCGCGCTCGACACGAAAGCCCTCTCTTTCCAGCATGCGGGCGTGCTCTTCGGCAGATTGATGTTCGAGGTAATTGGTCTCGGGAATATCCCAGATGCGGTCACTCAACTCGAAGAACGCCGCGCGCTTTCTCTCGACGATTTCCCAGACCGCATCGGAGTTCTGCATGGATTTACAACCCGCTTCATATAATGGTAATCAAATTGGCGCCAATTTTATGCTCCAATTAAATCGGGCACGCAAGCCATGAGCTGGAATATTTTTCGACGCTGCCAATCGGCCTCGTTGTTGGCCGGGGGAGAGCTATGATAGTCATCGCCGAAATCGGGCTGGGGAGAATTGCATGAATTCGCTGGAAAGCGGAGCGGCGGCGCAAGCACAAGAGCCGCAAACCTCCGATGTGACCGAACTCATTCTCCAGGATATCCTTGCCGGCCGTCTCCCGCCCGGAACCTGGCTGAAGCAGATCGATCTCGAAAGGCGGTATAACTGTACGCGACCCGAGGTCCGCAGAGCTCTCGACAGATTGGTGCAGAAGCGACTGGTGGAGCATGTCCCCAATCGTGGTTACCACGTCCATGAGCAAGACGGGCGCCGCGCCCGGGAGGTCAGCGACATTCGCGTCATCCTCGAAGTCGCCGTCAGCGACCGTATCGTCGCGAATGCGAGCGAGGGAGATATTGCGAAATTGCGGGTTCTGGCTTCACGCTTCGACGATCTGGTGCTGAACGGCACCACCCTCGAACTTTACGAAGCCAATCTCGCCTTCCACCGCCATCTGCTTGCTCTCGCAGGCAACCAGGAACTCGTGGAACTGATCACGGAAATTCGGCAGCGGACATCCTCCGCGCCGGTGTCGCAGTGGCGAACGCGCGCCCGCATCGAGCAATCCGGCCGCGAACATCAGCAGATGGTCGATGCGATAGAGAGACGCGACACCGATGGTCTGATGGAGCTGACGCGCAGGCACATTCTTCAAGCCTGATCGGCTTCGATGACGCCGTTAGCTGATGCTGAAACTTGGACATAACCGGAAATCGCTGAAGGGGGCATTTATGCCATCTCTGGCGGCGGCCTTGTGCCCTGATGCAATGGCGCCGCGTGGAGTTTTGACGCCGTGCCATCCCAGGCATCCGCAGCCAGTTGATATCCCCATATCACGCGTCCCGTATCGACAGCCGTCCTCCATCCGCAAGCTCATCCGCGCGTTCGTTGCCTGATATGCCGGAATGGCCCTTGCACCAGGCAATGGTTACGAGGGCGTTCCGGGATAACTGAAGATCGACCGCTTTCCAGAGTTCCGCATCAGCGATCGCCCGGCTGCGGGCGTTCCCATTCGGATTGTTTTTCTTCCAGCCGTTATTCCTCCAAATGTGCCGCCTGTCGTTGCAGCCTTTGACGGCATAGATCGAATCCGACCAAATGGTCGCGGCTTCGCCCGTTGCATCGCTACTGATCCACATGACTGCCTGCAAGACGGCGGTCAATTCCATCGAATTATTGGCGGAATCACGCACACCGCCGAAGTTGGACGCGATTTCCACAGAATCGCGATAGGCGACAAAGGCCCAGCCTCCGTGCCCGGAACCGGGGTCATAACAACCATCCGCGAAGACGTGGAGACCGTGTTGGGCTGTCGGGGCCGTCGTTGTGGGGGAGCTTAGCTCCTTGCAAATGCCTGCCATTTTCGCCTTCGCTGCGCCCCCGCCCTGACCTGCGCGATTTGCGACGGCCACCCGAAGCCGACATTGGAATTGCACGTCCCCTCGTGTCAACTATTGACGACGCTGGCACCGAAAGCGCCTACTGCCGATGGGAAACTGTGAGGGGCAGCGCCATGGACAATCCGTTGAGCAGCGCCGGCAAGCGCGATCATGCCGTAACCGTTCGCCGCATTCTCAAGGTCAATCACGCCGGCGAATTCGGCGCAATTCGCATCTACGGAGCGCAGATCTGGATGGCCGATCGGCTGTTTCCTGATATCGTGCCAGTACTTCGCAAAATGCGGAACGATGAGATCGAGCATTGCCGCCTGTTTCACGACGCGATGCCATCCAGGAATGCCAGACCATGCCGCGTCATGGCATTCTGGAGCCTCGGCGGTTATCTGCTCGGTTTGCTGACGGCCCTCGGTGGACGCAACATGGTCTGGATCTGCACCGAGGCGGTCGAAAGCACGGTTCACCGCCATCTCGAAGATCAACTGGCCTTCCTCACGACCCGTGATCGGGAGCTTCACGGCCTCATCGCCTCGATCCAGGAAGAGGAGTTGGCGCATCTCAGGGAGGCTGAGAGCAACCAGACGAAACGCGGCATCGGCCACGCCCTGCTTCTGCCAGTCGTCGCCGCGCTCACCGACCTGATGATCTGGCTCTCGACATGGGGAGACTCAAGCTGGATGCGCGCCGAAATGGCGCGCTCCAAGGGTGTTTGATGGTCTGGCAGCCGCTTCCGTGCCATTCAGTTATCACCGGTCTTGGCCCAAATTGCTCTGGGCCAAAGGCTTAATGGTCTGGAGACGGCGAAGTCAGTTGTTCGCAGATCGTTTGGGAGGCTCGGCCAGGTTGATCCGGTTGCCCTCACCGTCGAATATCTGAGCCACGCGCCCAAAGTCGCCTTCGATTTTGTTGGCGGGTTGCAAGCCCTGGTGCGAAAGCCTTTCGAGCTCAACCTCGAGCTCGGGTACGACGATCGTTATGATCCCGTTGCCGGCGCGTTCGTCATCCTTCCAGACCTGCAGGCCGGCTTCGCCCATATTACGCCACTGAGCCATGCCCGGTATCGGTTTGCTGTCTGCGGGACGTCCCATGAACTTCTCATACCAGACGAGCGCCTCGTCAAAGTTGGAAACGGTGGCGGAGGCGAAGATGCTCTGGACGATTATTGAAGTGGTGGTCATGTCGTACTCCTTGGTTGGACAAGTGGATGTCGTGCAGGAGTTCTCGATTTCGACAGGCCGCGCAAAAAAGCTCGCGTCAATACAAAACTTTCGAGCGCTGTTCTTCGAGGTGGCGTCGTTCTGCCTCCGACCAACACAATCCGATAGCGACCGTGAAAGCTTCCGCCGCCTCGACAAGCCTGCCTAGATCGGCGCAAATCTGCGCGCGGGCCGTCCAGTACGGCAGGTAGTCGGCCATTCGCAGATCCCCGGCAAGCGCATGTATGTCAGCAAGAGCCGCCTCTGCCTGCCCTATCCGCATGAGAGCCACGGACCGATTGAGCGTCACGACGGGCGACGGAGCAATCCTGCCCAGCACGTCATAGAGGGAAATCACGGCCTGCCAGTTTAAGATGCCGCTCAAACGGCGCGCGACATGAGCGGATTGGATGGCCGCCTCGATTTGGTAGCGGCCGGTCGGACCGTTTGCATTTGCTTCTCTGAGAAGACCTTCAGCGAGGCGCAATTGCTCATGATCCCAAAGCCCGACATCCTGGCTGTCCAGCGATACGAATGCGCCATCGGGGCCTCTGCGAGACGATCGCCGCGCCTCCGTATAAAGCATCAGCGCGAGAAGACCCTTCGGTTCCGGCTCTTGCGGAAGCAGGGATACGACCACGCTTGCAAGCCAGATTGCCTCATGTCCAAGCGCTTCCGCCCCGTCGATGTCCATCCACCCGTTGGTATAGGCGGCGTAGATGGAGGCGAGTACTGGCGGCAGGCGGTCCGACAGTTCCTCCCTTTCCGGCACGAGGAACGGAATTTTCTCATCCCTGATCCTCGCCTTGGCTCTTACAAGCCTCTGCCCCATGGCCTTCGGAGAGACGAGAAACCGCGCGGCGATGTCCGCAGCGGTCAGGCCTAGCACGGTCTGGAGGATCAGCGGCGTTCGCGCCGACGCATCGATGCCAGGATGTGCGCAGGCAAACATGAGCGCTAGTCGCCTGTCCGCAATCTCCTCGTCCATTTCCGCCGCGGCCGAGAGTTCCTCGGTAACGAGGGCAAGATGATCGGCGCTCTTCGCCTTCACTTTGTCTTTGCGCCAGTCATCGAGTTTGCGCCTGCGCGCGATGGTCAACAGCCAGGCATCGGGGTTGTCGGGCACGCCATCGACAGGCCATTTTTCGAGAGCCTTGAGGAAAGCCGTCGCGAGCGCATCCTCCGCGGACGCGATATCACCCAAACGCCCGCCAAGGTAAGCGACGAGTCGTCCATAGCTCTCGCGCGCCACCCGCTCTGCTACACCTCGGGCAACGCTGGAACCAGAAACCGTCATCCCGCATATTCCGACGCATCCCTGATGCGACGAACCTCAACCGTTCCCCAGGTCGCGGCAGGACAGCGTGCCGCCCATTTGTTGGCCTCGTCCATATCGGCGACGTCGATGATAAAGTACCCACCGAACTGTTCGCGAACATCGGCATAAGGGCCGTCCAAAACGCTGACCTCGTTTCCTTGAACACGAACGAGACTGGCCTCAGAGGAACTGACGAGCGCATTGCTGGAGACAAATGCTGCCGCCTTCTCCAGCGCTTGTTGATAGGCATACATCTGCTCGATGAAGCGCCCCATGTCCTGAGGCGCTATGGACCTCCCGGCAGTTTCGTCCGCATGCAGCATCAGCATGTAGCGCATCGCTTTATCCTCAGTGAAACCAATTCCCCGCGGGAACGAGCGCCGAGAATAACAATTCGGATGAAGAAGGGAACTGCTGGTGACGGCTGAGTGTCCGCCTCCGGATGCAACGAGTGCCGACTTACCTCACGGAAGAATACCCGCATCTTCTGGATAAAATCTCGAAAATGCGCTAGGAATTGATCCAAGCTTATTAAGAGAAACACGTTAAGAGACAAGGTACGGCGGATGGACGCCACCTTTGACCGATCGACACTTTCTCATTCCCGGACGACGCCGTGAAACGCCGAAATCTGTCTCTTGCTCTTGTGCTTGCGCTGGCATCACCGGCCGCAGCACAGACCAGCGCTATTTGCAACGACTTGCGCGGTCGCCTTGCCGACCTGCCACGATCGATCGGTAGCAATAACGGGCCGGAAGCGCGCCAATATGCAAATGCCATGGCCGAGCAGAACCTCGAGCTGCGCAAGGTCCGCAACGATCTGCGCAATAACGGATGCACTTCAGGCAGCATGGTCGTGATTGGCAGTGACAACGCCGATTTTTGCGCCGAACTCTCTGACGCCGAAGCCCGGATGATCGACAATATCCGTTATCTCCAGGAGCGCCGCGACGAGCTGCGCAACCACGGCGACGGCAGTGACGACGCGCGCCGAGAATTGACGGCGGCACTCGAACGCAATGGCTGCAACAGCGACAATTTCTATGCC
Organism: Rhizobium sp. BK049; assembly: GCF_014193135.1. NCBI lineage: Bacteria > Pseudomonadati > Pseudomonadota > Alphaproteobacteria > Hyphomicrobiales > Rhizobiaceae > Rhizobium > Rhizobium sp. BK049. The sequence continues at coordinate 41,390 of NZ_JACHYV010000006.1, read as the reverse complement.
CCGACCGAGCGTAGCGCAGACGACCCCGTCCCGAGTGTCGAGGAACAGGCGATGCGCACCGATACCTTCATTCCGCTCGGCGGCGGTGAAGAGACCGATCTGCGTTACGGCCTGCCGAGGGCCGAAATGTTTTCACCGATCAGCACCATCTGCGTGCGCAGCTGCGACGGTGGCTTCTTCCCGATCAGCTCAAATACCACCTCGGTGGATTTCGGCCGCGATGCCCAGACCTGCGCCAAGATGTGCCCCGGCATCGAGACCGAGCTCTTCTATCGCGACGTGACGAGCACCGACTCCTCGAATATGATCTCGGTCGCAACGGGCGCGCCCTATAGCGCCATGAAGAACGCCTTTGTCTACAAGAATCGCGCGCCTGGGGAGAAAAATTCCTGCGCCTGCAATCTCACCGCCTATTACGAGGAGATGCGCGGCAAGCAGGCCCTGATCGAACCGCCACAGCAGGGCTCGATCACGACGGTCCGCACTAAACCGCCGACGAAAGATACTGCGGCAGCATCAGCCCCGCCGCAGCCATCCGTTCCCGAACGTCCCTACGACCCCACGCAGAACAAGGTTCGTCAGGTCGGCCCGCAATTCCTTGCCGGCGACCAGGGCTCGATCGACCTTGCCAATCCGGCGACGCCGGGCCCGCAACCACAGCAGCAGTAATTGCTACGGGTCGTTGCGTCCCCATCCGTCGTGGAAAACGAGTTCCTCGAGCGGCAGCCGCTGCCGCCAACCTTTGACCGAAAGTTCCGGTTCGTCATAGAGACGGTCGACAAAGCCGGCGCAGAGCCAGGCGACCACCTCGATATGCTCCGGTATGCGGAGAATTGTTTTCAGGTCGCCTTCACGAAAGATGCTGACCCAGCCGATGCCGACCCCTTCGGCGCGGGCCGCGAGCCAGAGATTCTGGATGGCGCAAACGGTCGAATAGGAATCCATCCTCAGATTGTGCGTCCGTCCCAGCACCACGCTGCCGCCGCGGGTGGGATCGCAGGTTACGCATATCCCGAGCGGCGCCTCCACGATGCCTTCGAGCTTGAGGGATCGATAGGCCTGCCGCCGCTCGCCTTCGAACATCGAAGCTGCCTCTTCGTTGGCCACGGCAAAGGCGTTGCGCACGCGGGTGCGGACGGCTGCACTTTTCACGAGAATGAAATTCCATGGCTGCATGAAGCCGACCGACGGCGCATGATGGGCGGCGGTCAGGAGCCGCGCCACGACATCGTCGGGCAAGGGATCGGGCAGGAACTGGCTGCGCACGTCACGCCGCGTCATGATTGCGTGATAGACGGCTTCACGTTCGGCCATGGAAAAACCGGATGCCGCCGAAAGGGCATCCGCATCAAAGGGTCGCATCGTCAAATCCCCAACAACGCAACCGCCCGCCGTCCGCGCGGGTTGGGTCTATCTCGCCAGGCCGGTCTTCTGACTTGGCTTCATCCATCTGCCGCAGCCTTCCCGGCAAAAGCCAGTGGCGTGATGAAGCGGCAGACGTCGGCCTTACAGCGTTGGGCACGTTCCGGCCTTGCACCGGATTCCCGATTCTCCCGCCTGGACGGCGGGCACCTGACGGCGCATCTATTTCAGGAAACCAGCGCGGCGGCAAGTACAGGCAGACCGAACCTGAAACCTCCATCGCAGAGGGGTGATCCAGGAGCGGATCGCCAGCCGCCCCGAACGGCGATGCCAGCTCGCAAATTTTGCGTGACAATGGGCGACCGCGACGCTACATACGCCGGATGTCGACGACTTCAATCTACGCCTCGCGATTTTATTCGTACCGCTGCTCCCAGCGGATGCGGGTCCGTGCGTAACTGAATTCGACGCGACGACAACCCGAACAGCCGCTAGTCTACCTGGCGGCTTTTTTGTTCCGCACGGTATGACCAAACAGGAGCCATGCCGTGCCCGATACCATCGATGATCTGCGTATCCTCGAGATCACCCCGCTGACCAAACCCGCCGATATCATTGCGGAAATCCACCGCGACGCCGTGGTCACCGAAACCGTGACCAGCAATCGTGCTGCGATCCATAAGATTCTCCAGGGCGAGGACGATCGCCTGATCGTCGTCATCGGCCCCTGCTCCATCCATGACCCGATTGCCGCCCGGGAATATGCCGCACGACTTCAGGAGCAGCGACGGCGCTTCTCCGACGATCTCGAAATCGTCATGCGCGTCTATTTCGAAAAGCCCCGCACCACCGTCGGCTGGAAGGGCCTGATGAACGATCCGCATCTCGACGGCAGCTACCGCATCGAGGAAGGGCTGCGCATTGCCCGGCGCCTGCTGCTCGACATCAATGCCATGGAGCTTCCCGCGGGCGTCGAGTTCCTCGACACGATCACGCCGCAATACATCGCCGACCTCGTCAGCTGGGGCGCGATCGGCGCGCGCACGACGGAAAGCCAGATCCATCGCCAGCTCGCCTCCGGCCTCTCCTGCCCGATCGGCTTCAAGAACGGCACCGATGGTAGCGCCCGCGTCGCACTCGATGCGATCCTGGCCGCCTCGCAGCCGCATCACTTCCCCGCCGTGACCAAGGACGGACAGGCGGCCATCGCGTCGACCACCGGCAACGAGGACTGCCACATCATCCTGCGCGGCGGCAAACAGCCGAACTATGAAGCGGCCGACGTCGAAGCAGTGGTCGGCGAAGCCGTCAAGCTTGGCGTGACCCCGCGCATCCTGATCGATGCCAGCCATGCCAACAGCAGCAAGGATCCGATGAACCAGCCGCCCGTCGTCAAATCCGTGGCCGCGCAGATCGCCGCCGGAAACCATCACATCAAGGGCATGATGATCGAGAGCAACCTCGTCGCCGGCCGCCAGGATCTCATCCCCGGCAAGCCGCTGGTTTACGGCCAGTCCATCACCGACGGCTGCATCGACTGGGACATGTCGGTGGCGACCCTGGGAGACCTGGCGCAATCCGCCCGCGCCCGGCGCAAGGCCGCCGTCGCAGCCTGATAGACAGTATCAAGCGCGGCGGACAGACACCCGCCGCCCAACAGGGCGGTGGGGGTCAACCCGGTTATCTCAGGCTACGCCTACCGGATATGGCTTGATAACTCACGCCCGGATGATCGATCCAAGTTCCGATTTGAAAGCTGCTACGAGCAACCTGGGGTTACCAACCCGCCGCCACGCCGCTAGGGGTGGATCAGGGGCCACCAGCACGCGGAATAGGAGCAGATTTAAAAGAGCAGCCATGGATTCATTGAATCGGGCTCGTGTTCAGTCGCGACCCTGTAATAGGTACGCATGTCGTCGCGCTCGTTTTCGTAAGTCCACTTCAAGCCCCATCTGCATTCGTCCGTCATGCACTTACGGCTCTTCGATTCGAACATATCGAGTTGAAATGCCTCGCCATTGATTTGGCCGGTGATCGAGCCGGTTTTCCCCTTATCCTTCGATATGAGTTCAAACGCCCCTGCTCGACCATCCAGACAGTAGATCTTCCCCCGATAGGTTCGCTCGCCGGTCTCCAGCTTCCAGAAATTTGTCTTCACCTGCGATACGTTGTAGCGACCCTTGCATTGCTGCCTTTCGGCCGAGCCGATCTCAATCGTTCCCCCCGTCTGCTCACTCTCGTTACTTGCGATCACCTTTCCGAGCATCGGAGCACCCGTTGCGAGGTAGCTTCCCTCGACACCACGGACAAAAAGATATGAACATCCTGCGAGCGTGAAACCCATTGCCACCGCGGAGCCGGCAATCGTGAAACCACGCAGCGTCCACGCGCATCTCAAGACAGCCAGCAAGTCTATACCTCCAGGTTCATCTTCATGTTTGCGTCAAAAGACAGCCCGTTTCTGAAACGGTTTCCAGCAAAATGTTCGAGTAGGCCTCTCGATGTCATCAGATACCCACCGCCCCGTCATCAAATGGCGGCGCGCCCGTCTCAAGATCTCACCGGGAAATAACGGACATAGGCGAATTCCTCGCCATCAGGAGACCAGCAGGGCACGTTGATCGTGCCCTGCCCGCCGAAAAGCTCGAACAGCGTCTTCAGGTTGCCGCCGTCCATATCCATCAGCCGCAGCCGCACGTCGAGATCGCGCGGATGGTCGAAGACCGAAGGATCGTAGGACAGGATCAGCACCTTGTCGTTTTTGGGCGATGGATGGGGAAACCAGTTCCCGTGATTGTCCGACGTCACCTGTTCGAGGCCTGTGCCATCCGGATGGATGCGCCAGATCTGCATCAGCCCGGTGCGGCTGGAATTGAAATAGATCCATTGGCCGTCGGCGGAATAATCCGGCCCGTCGTTGCGGCCTTCGCCATGCGTCAGCCGCGTCTCGAAGCCGCCGTCGACTGAGATCGTATAAATGTCGAAAAGATCGTCGCGAATGCCGCAATAGGCGAGCTGGCGGCCATCCGGTGACCAGCCATGCCAATAGGACGGCTGGTTTTGCGTGATGAGCCGCGGCGTGCCGCCTTCGACCGGCAGGATGTAGATCGTCGACTTGCCGAATTCCGTCTTGTCCGAGATGACGATCTCAGTGCCATCAGGCGAAATGCCGTGATCATTGTTGCAATTGACGGCAAAGCCCGTATCGACCTTCACCACCTCGCCGCCATCGAGCGGCAGCCGGAAGAGCAGCCCGTCGCCGTTCAGCAGGAGATAGGAGCCATCGGGCGAGAAATTCGGCGCTTCCACCAGCCTGTCCGTCTGCCAGACCTCGCGAGCCCTGCCCGTCCTGACATTGTAGATCTCGACCGAGCTGCGCATGTTGCCTCCCTGATATGTCGATTGCGTCAGCGATCTCGATTGCGTCAGTGATCCCGACTGCGTCAGCGATCACGATCACGTCAGCGATCCCGGAACCGGTTGGTGATCGGATAGCGTCGGTCGCGGCCGAAGTTCTTCTTCGTGATCTTAACGCCCGGCGCCGATTGCCGGCGCTTATATTCGGCGAGATAGAGCAGGTGCTCGACTCGATGAACGGTCGCCACGTCATGGCCGCGCGCGACGATCTCCTCGACCGCCATTTCCTTCTCCACCAGGCACTCGAGAATATCGTCGAGGACGGGATAGGGCGGCAGCGAATCCTGGTCCTTCTGGTCCGGACGAAGCTCGGCCGAGGGTGCCTTGTCGATGATATTCTGCGGGATCACCTCGCCCGACGGCCCGAGCGCAGTCGGCGGCACATTCTCGTTGCGCCAGCGCGCCAGCGCATAGACCTGCATCTTGTAAAGATCCTTGATGGGATTGAAGCCGCCATTCATGTCGCCATAGAGCGTGGCGTAACCAACCGACATTTCCGACTTGTTGCCCGTCGTCACCACCATCGCGCCGAATTTATTGGAAATCGCCATCAGGATGACGCCGCGCGCGCGGCTCTGCAAATTCTCCTCGGTGATTCCGCTCTCCGTTCCCTCGAAGAGGTTGGACAGCGCGCTGCTGAAGCCGGTTACTGGCTGCTCGATCGGTACGATGTCATAGCGGCAGCCGAGCGCCTTGGCACAGTCGGCTGCATCCTTCAGTGAATCTTCCGAGGTGTAACGATAGGGCAGCATCACCGTTCGCACCCGCTCCTCTCCGAGAGCATCGACCGCGATCGCTGTGCAGATCGCCGAATCGATGCCGCCGGAAAGGCCGAGAACGACGGTTTTGAAACCATTTTTGTTGACGTAGTCGCGGAAGCCGAGCAGGCAGGCACGATAATCGGCCTCCTCGCCCTCGGGAATACGCGCCATCGGTCCTTCGGCGCAGCGCCAGCCGGCTTCCCCACGTTTCCACGTCGTCACAGCAAGTGCCGTCTCGAACTGGCTCATCTGGAAGGCGAGCGATTTGTCGGCATTGAAGGCGAAGCTCGCCCCGTCGAACACGAGCTCGTCCTGCCCTCCGAGCTGGGCGGCATAGATCAGCGGCAGGCCGGTCTCGATCACCTGCTTCAGTACCACCTGGTGACGGATATCGACCTTGCCGCGATAATAGGGAGACCCGTTCGGGGACAGCAGGATCTCCGCCCCGCTTTCGGCCAGCGTCTCGCAAACGCCGAGATCACCCCAGATATCTTCGCAGATCGGAATGCCGAGCCGCACGCCGCGGAAATTCACCGGCCCCGGCATGGCCCCCTGCACGAAGACCCGCTTCTCGTCGAACTCGCCGTAATTCGGCAGATCGACCTTGTCGCGCACCGCGACGACCTTGCCGCCGTCAAGCACGGCGACGGAATTATAGCGTCCGGTCTGGTCCTGCCGGGGAAAACCGATGATGACGCCCGGCCCGCCATCGGCGGTGTCGGCCGCAAGGCTTTCCACCGCCTTCCAGCAGGCACGGATGAAGGCCGGCTTCAGCACCAGATCTTCCGGCGGGTAGCCGGAGATAAAAAGCTCGGTCAACACGAGCAGATGCGCGCCCTCTCGGCCCGCATCAGCGCGTGCTTCACGTGCCTTGGCAAGATTGCCGGCGACATCGCCGACCGTCGGATTGAGCTGGCCGATAGCGATGCGGAAGATATCGGAGAGAGCGTTTTCCTGTGTCATGTCATTTGTTTAGCCTGCGGCTCCCGTTACCGCAACACGTTCGCGGCCAAAGCGTTGCATCCGGCTCACGAATTTTTTGTGAACAGGCCTGCTGGAGGCTTACGGCACCGATGCATTGCAATTTACCGGCGGAGCGGAATACTGACGCATGAAAGCGGCAGCATCGATAACGGTCATTGGAAACAGGCCATGAATAACTTTTCGAACTTCGTGCACCATCATTTCGACAAACCGGCCGACGAACTCGGCGACACGGAAAAGCGCGTGCTGGCGAAAGCGCACGAGCGCAAGATCATCTCGACCGACGTCAACGCCGCCTTTTCTGCCGAGGCCTCTTTTGGAGAACGTATCGCCGACAGCATCGCCCGTGTCGGCGGCTCATGGTCGTTCATCCTCGGCTTCATGGCCTTCCTCGTCGTCTGGACGGCGATCAACACTATCGTTTTGGCGAGCGGCGCTTTCGATCCCTACCCATTCGTCTTCCTGAACCTGATCCTGTCGATGCTCGCCGCCATCCAGGCGCCGATCATCATGATGTCGCAGAATCGTCAGGCCGAGCGCGACCGCTTCGAGGCGGCCAAGGACTACGAAGTCAATCTCAAGGCCGAACTCGAAGTGCTCTCCTTGCACCAGAAGATCGATATGCGCGTCCTGACGGAGCTGACGGCGCTGCGCGAAGACGTCGCTCGTCTCAGCGCCGCGCTCGCAGCCAAGACCTGATGCGGGGCATCCTCAAATCAACGGGGTGGATACCTGTCATATTGCGGCAGGCCATCCGTTATCTCGTAGAAATCACCCTTGTCGGCGCAATAAATGTGATGGCTGAAGGCAAGGCCGCTCGGTTCATCGAAGGCTCCGGCCAGGACCGAAACTTCCAGCGATTCATCCCCCTGCCAAAACAGCGCGGAGCCGCAATTGCCGCAGAAGCCGCGTTGCGCCTCGCCGCTCGACCGATACCACCGGACTGCGCCGGGATCTTCCACCGAAAGCGCCGCGCGCGGCACGTTGACCGCAGCATAATAAAGTCCCGTCTGGCGGCGGCATTGCGAACAGTGGCAACCGACAACAGGCCCGGGCTTTGCCCGAATTGAAAATCGCACGGCGCCGCAAAGACAGCCGCCTAGATGTTGTTCGCTCATGATAGCTCTCTCCTCGCTCCTGGAGAAACTTGCGGCCACGAGACCTCGTCGTCAAATCCATTCCCCTGAATAAGCGATCAGAAATCTTGAAGCGTTCACGATTGGCCGGCGGTCGCCGGATGTTGCCCGTTGACCACACCCGCCGATCTCCTCTCGTCACCGCGTTGAACCGGGCGCTGATCTCGGTGATACTGGTGGCTCAATTTATTCAACCCCTGGGAGACTGACATGAGAGCGACCCTGTCCAGACAGAAAGGAAACATCGCACACAAGGAAGTTCTGCCTCATGAATATTCGGTTCTCTCGCGCGAGGAAAAGCTCGCGACGCCATAACCTCTTCCTGAACTTCTTCCGCGACGATTCGAACGCCGCTGAACGCGAGCGGCGCTGGTCGCGTATTCGAAAGTTCATCTCCTATTACCGCCCGCATCTGCCTTTGCTGCTGGCGGATCTGCTTTGCGCCATCCTCGTGGCCGGTACCGCCGTGGCGTTGCCCCTCTGCGCCAACATCGTCACGAGCCGGCTTCTCGCTCTGCCGGACGCCCCCGACGCCTTCGCTCAGATCCTTGCCATGGGCGGTGTGATGCTGGCCGTTCTCGCGGTCCAGATAGCGGCGATCTTCTTCGTCGATTATCGCGGCCATGTCATGGGGGCCCGCATCGAGGCGACGGTGCGGCAGGAACTCTTCGAGCATTACCAGAAGCTGTCCTTCAGCTTCTACGATGGCCAACGCACCGGGCAGTTGATGAGCCGCATCACCAACGATTCCCTCTGGCTGGGCGAGCTCTTTCACCACGGCCCCGAGGATCTCTCCATTGCCGTCCTGAAATATGGCGGCGCCATGCTGGTCTTGTTCTTCATCGACCCGCTGCTGGCAACCCTCATCCTGTTGCTCACTCCGGTGGCGGTGGCCTATGCACTCTATTTCAACCGGCGCATGAACCATGCGCTCGAAGCCAGCAAGCGCCAGGTCGCCGCCGTTAACGAGCGTGTCGAGGATGCGCTTGCCGGCATCCGTGTCGTCCAGTCTTTCGCCAACGAAGCATTGGAACGGCAGCGCTTCGCCGCACAAAACCAGCGTTTCCTGCAAAGCCGCGCCGACGGCTACCGCAGCGAGGCCTGGTTTTCGGTAGGCACCGAAACCTTCGCCCAGCTCGTCACCATATTGGTGATCATCGCAGGAGGCCTGCGCATCCTGACAGCGGACCTTACCGTCCCGGATATGCTGACCTTCCTGCTCTGCGTCGGCGTGCTGGTCGATCCCGTGCAGCGGCTCGCGAATTTCGTGCGCCTCTGGCAGGAGGGTTATACCGGCTTCACGAGAGCCATGGAGATCCTGGAAATCGATCCCGATATCACCGATCGACCGGACGCCCGTCCAATGCCGGCGCCAAGGGGCGAGATCAGTTTTTCCGACGTCGCCTTCGGCTACGAAGCCGATGGTCCGAGGGTGCTGGAGCGGCTTTCCCTCACCATCGCCCCCGGAGAGTTTGTCGCGCTGGTCGGCCCTTCTGGAGTGGGCAAGAGCACGCTTTGCGCGCTGATACCGCGCTTCTACGATGTCGAAGCTGGGGCGATCCGTATCGACGGAACCGATATCCGCGACGTCACTCTGGCTTCGCTGCGACGCCATGTCGGGGTGGTGCAGCAGGACGTCTATCTCTTTGCCGGCACCGTTGCGGAAAACCTGCGTTACGGCAAGCTGGACGCGACCGATGGCGAGCTCGAAGCGGCCGCCCGCGCCGCCAATGCGCACGACTTCATCATGGCTCTGCCGAACGGCTATGACACCGATATCGGCCAGCGCGGCGTCAAGCTTTCGGGCGGCCAGCGCCAGCGCATCACCATCGCCCGCGCCTTCCTCAAAGATCCGGAAATCCTGATCTTCGACGAAGCGACCAGCGCCCTCGACAACGAGAGCGAACGGGCGGTGCAGCAGGCGCTGCTCAGTCTGGCGAATGGCAGGACCACCCTGGTCATCGCCCACCGCCTGTCGACCGTCCGCCACGCCGACCGCATCTTGGTCCTGACGGGCGATGGCATTGTCGAACAGGGCACGCATGATGATCTGATGGCGCAAGGAGGCGTCTACGCCAACCTGCACAGCGTTCAGGCCAGCATCTGAAGCCAATAAAAAGCCCGGTCGAGCCGGGCTTTTCATCATCTGTTTCGGGCTATCCTCAGCCGTTGACGACCATGCGCTTCTCGTCGCGGCCGCCCTTCATCCGCTCGGCAAGCAGGAAGGCGAGTTCGAGCGCCTGGTCGGAATTGAGGCGCGGGTCGCAATGGGTGTGATAGCGGTCCTGCAGATCGTCGGCTGTGACGGCGCGGGCGCCGCCGGTGCATTCCGTCACGTCCTTGCCGGTCATCTCGACATGGATACCGCCTGGATGTGTGCCTTCGGCGCGGTGAATCTGGAAGAAGCTTTCGACTTCCGACAGGATTCGCTCGAAGGGACGGGTCTTGTAGTTGTTGAGCGTGATCGTGTTGCCGTGCATTGGGTCGCAGGACCAGACGACCTTGCGGCCTTCGCGCTCGACGGCGCGAATGAGACGCGGCAGGTTTTCGGCGACCTTTTCATGGCCGAAGCGGCAGATCAGCGTCAGACGGCCCGCTTCGTTAGCGGGATTCAGAATGTCGATCAGCTGCAGCAGATCATCGGCCTGCAGCGACGGGCCGCATTTCAGGCCGATCGGGTTCTTGATGCCGCGGCAATATTCAATATGCGCATGGTCTGCCTGGCGCGTGCGGTCGCCGATCCAGATCATGTGACCTGACGTGGCATACCAGTCGCCGGAGGTGGAATCGACGCGGGTCAGCGCTTCCTCGTAGCCGAGCAGCAGCGCCTCGTGGCTGGTGAAGAAATCGGTCTCACGCAGGCTCGGGTGGTTTTCCGAGGTAATGCCGATCGCTTTCATGAAATCCATGGTTTCGCTGATGCGGTCGGCAAGCTTGCGGTAGCGCTCGCCCTGCGGGCTGTCCTTGACGAAGCCGAGCATCCACTGATGCACGTTTTCGAGGTTGGCGTAACCGCCCATCGCAAAGGCGCGCAGGAGGTTCAACGTCGCAGCCGACTGGCGATAGGCCATGGCTTGGCGTTCCGGGTTCGGAATGCGCGACTCCTCGGTGAATTCGATGCCGTTGATGATGTCGCCGCGATAGGCGGGCAACGTCACGTCGCCCTGCTTCTCGACATTCGACGAGCGCGGCTTGGCGAACTGGCCGGCGATGCGGCCGACCTTGACGACCGGCAGCTGCGCGCCGAAGGTCAGCACGACAGCCATCTGCAGGAAAGCGCGGAAGAAGTCGCGGATGTTGTCGGCGCCGTGTTCGGCGAAGCTCTCGGCGCAGTCGCCGCCCTGCAGGAGAAAACCGTTGCCCTCAGCGACATTGGCGAGATGCTTCTTCAGGCGGCGCGCTTCGCCTGCGAAGACGAGCGGCGGATAGCTGGCGAGAGTGGCCTCTGTTGCCGCCAAAGCGGCTGCATCGGGATATTCGGGAACCTGCAGGATCGGTTTCTGCCGCCAGCTGCTCGGGGTCCAGTTCTCTGCCATTTTACCAACCTCACTCACATCCATTCCTCGGATGCCCTGTCTTAATATCCGGCGGCTTATAGACCTTTAGATCAAGCTTGCAAAGGCCAATCACCGGAAGCTTTAAACCAGCATATACCATGTCGATTTCCCCATATTTCAGACTTTGCATGTAGAAGCTGAAGGAGTTTCAATTCGGGGACATGTCATGGCGATCCTTCCGCCCGGCTTCATATTGGACCGCTCGGGCAATTTCGGCATCATGACGGCATTGCTGATGGTGCCGCTCGTGGGTGCGGCCGGCATGGCGGTGGATGTGGCCCACGCACTGAGCCTGAGAACGCAGCTCTACGCCGCCGCCGATGCTGCGGCCGTCGGTTCGATCGCCGAAAAATCGGGCGCGGTCGCCGCCGCAATGACAATGAACGGCAACGGCACGGTCTCGCTTGGCAACACCGACGCCCGCAACATCTTCATGTCGCAGACGTCGGGTGAACTGACCGACATTCATATCGATCTCGGCATCGACGTCACCAAGACCGCCAATAAGCTGAACTCGCAAGTTTCCTTCACCGCGACTATGCCGACTACCTTCATGCGCATTTTTGGCCGGGATTCGATAACCATCTCCGGCACGGCGACAGCTGAATACCAGACTGCCGCCTTCATGGATTTCTACATCCTGCTCGACAACACGCCTTCCATGGGCGTCGGCGCGACCGCGACCGACGTTTCGAAGCTGCAAGCCAAGACCGGCTGCGCTTTCGCCTGTCACCAGATGGACCAGAGCACCAACAACTACACCATAGCCAAGAGCCTCGGCGTCACCATGCGCATCGACGTGGTTCGCCAGGCTACCCAGGCGCTGACCGATACGGCCAAGGCCGAACGCGTCAGCAGCGATCAGTTTCGGATGGGTGTCTACACTTTCGGCACCAAAGCCGAGGACGCGAAGCTGACGACGATTTCCGGCCTCACCTCCGACCTGACAAAAGTCAAGAATTATACCGACGCGGTCGACCTGATGACAATTCCTTACCAGAATTACAACAGTGACCAGCTCACGAGCTTCGACAGCGCGATGACGCAGATCAACACTATTATCGACCCCGCGGGCGACGGAACCTCGAATATCAGCCCTGAAAAAATCCTGTTTTTCGTCGCCGACGGCGTCGGCGACAGCTACAAGCCCTCGACATGTACCAAGAAGACGACCGGCGGTCGCTGCCAGGAGCCGATCGACACGTCTTTCTGCAAGCCGCTGAAGGACCGAGGCGTCAAGATCGCCGTGCTCTATACCACTTACCTGCCGCTGCCCAGCAACAACTGGTACAACACCTGGATCAAGCCCTTCCAGAGCGAGATACCGACGAAAATGCAGGCCTGCGCCTCGCCCGGCCTTTATTTCGAAGTCACGCCGACCGACGGCATCGCCGACGCGATGAAGGCGCTTTTCCTCAAAGTCATCCGCGCGCCGCGCATCACCAGTTAACAGGGCTCAGAGGCGCTGCCCATCACGGATGCGGTAGCTCGGCGCATACATGGTGACGAGCTCTTCGGCCGCGGTCGGGTGCAGCGCCATCGTCCGGTCGAAATCGTCCTTGGTGCAGCCGGCCTTGAGCGTGACGCCGAGCAGCTGCGCCATCTCACCGGCATCGTGCCCGAGGATATGAGCCCCCACCACCTTGCGGCTCGCCGCATCGACGATCAGCTTCATGATCATCCGCTCGGACCGGCCCGAAAGCGTCGCCTTCAGCGGCCGGAACTGGGCCCGGTAGACTTCGAGCTCGCCATAACGCTTGCCCGCCTCCTCTTCCGACAGGCCGACGGTGCCGATCTCGGGCTGTGAGAAGACGGCGGTGGGGATCAGGTCATGGTCCGGCCGGGTCGGATTGTTCTTGTACTCGGTCTCGATGAAGCACATCGCCTCGTGAATCGCCACCGGCGTCAGCTGTACCCGATTGGTGACATCACCGAGAGCATAGATATTTTCGACGTTTGTACGGGAATAATCATCGACTATGATGGCGCCGCGCTCGTCGATGGCGACGCCGGCTGCCTCGAGGCCAAGGCCTTCCGCATTCGGATCGCGCCCGAGCGCAAGCATCACGACATCGGCCTGCAGCGTGCCGCTGTTCAGCGTCTCCAGCACCAGCCCATCGTCGGTCTTCGAAACCTGCTGCAGCGTGTCATGACAGAGGATGCGGATGCCCTTGGCGACCATCGCCTCGTGCAGCCCCCGCCTTAGATCCTCGTCGAAGCGGGACAGGATCTCGGCGCCGCGATAGATCAGTGTCGTCGCCACGCCGAGGCCATGGAAGATATTGGCGAATTCCACGGCGATGTAACCGCCGCCTGCGATCACGATCGATTTCGGCAGTTCCTCGAGATGAAATGCGTCGTTGGAAGAAATGCAAAGCTCGTGTCCGGGAAGCGCGACATGCGGGTTCGGGCGTCCGCCGGTGGCGATTACGATCGTCTTAGCCGTCACCGTCTGCCCTGTTTTCACGAGCCGCACCGTATGGGAATCGACGAGTTCAGCGCGCGTTTCCAGAATCTCGGCATTGGCGCCGGCGAGCCCTTTCTTGTAGAGGCCTTCCAGCCGCGCGATCTCCGCATCCTTGGCGGCCACCAGCTTCTTCCAGTCGAAGCTGCTTCGGCCGACCGTCCAGCCGAAACCCGCCGCATCCTCGAAGTGCTCGTGGAATTGCGAAGCATAGACGAAGAGCTTCTTCGGCACGCAGCCGCGGATGACGCATGTCCCGCCATAGCGATATTCCTCGGCAATCGCCACCTTCTTGCCGAGCGAGGCGGCGACGCGCGCAGCGCGCACGCCTCCGGAACCACCGCCGATGACGAAAAGGTCGTAATCATAGGAAGACATGAGAAGCTCCGGAAGGGAATCGCTGGAAGGACGTTGCTGATATAGGGGTGATCATCATAAAAACAAAAGCCCCGCTGCTGCGTCTTACCGTACTCCATGGCCGAATCTTGATCGGAAGGTGCCCCGGTCACCGTTTACGGTTGACCGCGTCGGCAGAGGCTGGCAGGCAATGCACGAGACTGAAAGGATGCCGGAGCAAAAGATGGATCAAACTCTCTTCGCCAACCTGTGCAGGGCCGGCAAGTTCAAGGAAGCGCTCAACCTCGCCATCCAGGGCCACGAGGGCGAAAAATTCACGCCAAGCCGCTTTGCCATGGACAAGAAAACAGGGCTGCCGATCTTCTACCGCGGCAACAAGCGCGTAGAGCCGGATGAGACCGGCGTATGGCAGCTGGCCAAGAGTTCGAAGGATTGGGGCTGATCGCCCGTGGCGTATTTTCTCTCTCGAGGATTTGACGCTCTCAGCCGGTAATGCGGAAATCCCTCGGCATATTCTCGAGCTGAGCCGCTTCCGTCTCGACGCTTGAGACCGATGCCCCTGCAGGTCCGCGCCTCAAACGCTCGATCATCGTCGAAATCGCATTATCCGCTCCAGCGATCAAGACGGAGACAGATCCGTCCGCTTCGTTGCGCACCCAACCCGTTACGCCGAGCCGCAGCGCCTCATCGCGAGTCCACATGCGAAAACCGACACCTTGGACCCTGCCTGATATCCGCACTTGCACCGCCTCGTGATGATCGGACATGTAGCCTCACCAAAACCTCGCCGTTATTGCCGTATCCATCATAACAAAAAAGCCCGGACGATGCCGGGCTTTTGCAAATCTGCGGAGGCAGCCCTTACTTCTGGGCAGCCGGGGCCGGCGCCGGAGCGGGTGCAGGGGCCACTGGGCTCTCGGTTGCCGGCGGTGGCGCCTTGATGACCTTGGACAGCTCGGCATTGCTCTGCTTTTCCAGGTCTCGCGAAATGCCCTGCGCCCAGATGTCGGCAGCCTTGGCCGTTTCGCGGGAGGCGACTGGACCATCGCGCAGCAGCTTCTTGCCGACGTCGGAATTATAGAAATCCGCAATCGCCTTCAGCTCGTCGACCGTGAAGGCCTTGGCATAAGTGAGCGCCGCCTCCTTTTCCAGATCACCGCGGCGCGGCGCCAGCTTCAGCGCCTGCGCGTCGACGGTCGATGAAATGATGTCCTGATAGTTCGGCGAATCCTGGATCAGGCCGGCCTTCAGGCGCTCGGCGAGGCCGGGCAGGATATTGTCGAACTGGGCGGTGGCGCCGATCGCGTCAATCGCCGCGCGCGCAGCCTTCAGCTGCTCTTCGGAAACTTCCTGCGCCTTGACGGCGGAGCCGAAGGCAAGCCCGGAAAGAACGATGGTCGCAGCGGCAAGACGGCCAAGACCTGCAATGTTCATCATAAGTGTATGCTCCTGTTATCTGTTTGCCTGCAGCGTGCGCGCACCCGCAGGACCGGCGATGATCGCAAGTGCCGCCATATTGATAAAGAGCCCGTGTTCGACGACGCCGGGTATGGAATTCAGCTCGCTCGAAAGCGCCTCTGCATCAGGAATGCGGCCAAAAGATGCATCGATGATGTAATGGCCGCCATCCGTGGTAAACTCTCCGTCACCGGACTGGCGCAGGTTGAGCTCGCCGGAAAGCCCGAGCCGAGCGGCGACCTTTTCAATGGCGATCCGCGTCGAGACGAGACCGAACGGATTGATCTCGATCGGCAGCGCGAAGGCGCCGAGTGTCTCGACCAGCTTGCTCTCGTCGGCAATGACGATCATCCTCTGCGAAGCGGCGGCGACGATCTTTTCGCGCAGCAGCGCGCCGCCGCCGCCCTTGATCAGCCTGAGCGCCGGATCGACCTCGTCGGCACCGTCAACCGTCAGATCGAGCGCCGGCAGCTCGTCGAGCGACTTCAGCGGCACACCGAGCTCGACACAGAGCCGCGCCGTCCGTTCGGACGTCGGAACACCTTCGACCTGCAAGCCGCCTGCGACCTTCTCCGCCAGCAGACGGACGAATTCTTCCGCTGTACTCCCAGTTCCGATGCCGAGTCGCATCCCGCTTTCGACATGGGCGAGCGCGGCCTCGGCGGCCTTGATCTTCATTTCGCGCGCATCCATGCGCCGCCAGCTCCGAATTATTGCGTTGGGTGTGCTGTTTACACGGCTCGCCTGGCAAACGAAAGTCAAAATCATCACGGAAAATGAAAAGCCGAAACAAACGCCTGCGGCTTACCGCTAATCCTCAGGCCGTTGCTTTCGTCCCCGCGATCGCCTACCGATATCATCATTCCTGGGAATGACGCGTCGTCCATCGAAGCCGCTCGCAAGACGCCCATCGCTCAAAGAGGCAAACCCCTTGACCCCTGCCCCCGCCCCGCTCGTCGTCTTCGATCTCGACGGCACCCTTCTCGACACCCATGCCGATCTCGTCGAAAGCCTGAACCATACGATCGCAGCCCTCGGCCTCGAACCGGTCAGTTATGACGACCTCACTCACCTCGTCGGCCAGGGAGCGCGGGTGATGATCGAGCGCGCCTGCCGGCTGCGCGGCCATTCGCTCGCGGAAGACGGCCTGCCGCTGCTGGTGGAACGCTTCGTCGCCCATTATGCCGGCAATATGCCCGGCCATACGGAACCCTATCCCGGTTTGGTCGCCGCGATGAACCGCCTGAAATCCGCTGACTACCGCCTCGCCGTCTGCACCAACAAGATGGAGAGCCTCGCGCTCGGTCTGCTCGGCAAGCTCGACCTCGCCCACTATTTCGAAGCAGTCATCGGCGGCGACACCTTCCAATACCACAAGCCCGACGCCCGTCACCTCACCGGCACCATCGAGCGCGCCGGCGGCAATATTTCCCGAACCGTGATGATCGGCGACAGCATCAACGATATCGCCGTGGCCAGAAACGCCGCCGTGCCGTCGATTGCCGTGCCCTTCGGCTACTCGGATGTGCCGGTCTCGACTTTGAACCCGGACGTGATCATCACGCACTATGATGAACTGACGGTGGAGTTGGTGGAAAGGCTGCTGCGGGAGCATGCGGAGAAGGTTGCTGTTTGAGGGCTGGAAACTTCGCCGATGCCCTGCAGTTGTAGCCCCTCATCCGCCTGCCGGCATCTTCTCCCGCTGGGTAGAAGGGACAAGCCTCTGATCCCCTGCTCCCATCAAAACGTCCCATTGTTACGAGGTGTGCGCCGCTTGTTCCCCTTCTACCCAGCGGGGAGAAGGGGGCCCGAAGGGTCGGATGAGGGAGCGGCACGGCGCATCCGATCCTCATATTGCAGCACGCAGACACCCCAATAACGAAACGGGCGGCCCGAAGACCGCCCATTCAATAGCCCAATAAACCAGTATTAGATCTGCGCCCCACGCGCCTTGGTCGTCGCGTCGAAAGCCTTCTCGACATAGGCGTCACGGCCGTAAACGTCATCGAAATACTCCACCACGCCGTCCTTGTTCGGCCAGGCGGTGAAATAGGAGACGTAGACCGGGATCTTCTGCGGCACTTTCACCGCATGGTTCTGGCCGCTTGCAATCTGCCTGGCGACATCGTCAACCGTCGTGCCGAGCACGGCGGCCGCCATCGCGCGCGGATTGGCAAGACGGACACAACCGTGGCTGAGCGCCCGCATGTCGCGCTTGAAGAAGCTCTTCGAGGGCGTATCGTGCATGTAGATCGCGTGGCTGTTCGGGAACAGGATCTTGAGTTCGCCGAGGGCGTTATCGCCGCTTGGCGGCTGGCGCACCGAAACATTCGCGGTCGAGCCGTACCAGTCGACGCTGGACGAGGCGACGGCATGGCCATTCACCTCAACCTCATAACCGAGCTGATCGAGGTAGTTGGGGTCCGAGCGCAGCTTCGGCAGCATTTCGTTGATGATGATCGACTGCGGCACGCCCCAGAACGGGTTGAACTCCACCGTCTCGATCTCGTCGTTGAAGAAATAGGTCTGGTTGTTCTTGCCGCCGACCACCACGCGCATAGACAGCTGTTCCTTGCCGTCATTGTGGTAGTAGGCCATGTAGGCCGGCTGGTTGATCATGACGTAACGGGAACCCAGATCTTCCGGCAGCCAGCGGACCTGTTCCATGGCGACGACGAGCTTGTCGATCTTCGAGGCATTGGTGTCGCCGCCGGTCATGGCGCGCACCGTCGCCTGGCCGATAACACCATCCGGCTTCAGGCCGTGCTCTTTCTGGAAGTCCTCGATGAGTGAGACGATATCTGGCGAATAGTCGCTGCCTCCGGCGTAAGCTGCGAACGTCGCCGCATGATCGGTCTTCAGTGTCTCGGACCCGTGCTTCTGCAGCGCCTTGACGATATTGGCGATCTCGGGCGAGCTGTCGCCGGGTCTGAGCAGGCCCTGGAGCGAAATGACGATCTGCTCCTCATTGCTATCGGCAGCGCGAAGCTTGGCAAGCTCCGCCTTCAGCGCCTCGAACTGCGTACTATCGGGCGAACGACTGGCGATGTAGGCGCCGGCATTGGGGCTCATGCGGGCAAGCTTCAGCACCGGCGCCAGATTGACGACCTTGCGCTGGAAATCGTGATAGCCGGAAATCTTGTTCGGATCGATGCGGCCGCGGACCGTGTCCTGCACGAAGGCAAGCACCTTGGCCGAAAGTTCCAGCTCGAACTGCGTCAGCGCCCGGTCGCGCGCAGCAGGATCGGGATTGGCCGGATCGACCGCCGGCGCCTGCACGGCGTAATCGGCAGGGTCGAGACCCACGGAAGCCGCATCGGCCAGGGCCGCCATTGCCGACTGGGCGCGCTCGTTGATCTGGTTGCCGTCGACCCAGACGAGCGGATTGCGGCTGTCGCTGTAATAGGTTTCGAGCGCCTTGGCGACGTCGGCATTGGCACGAACCTTGGCCTGCGCCAGGAAGCGGCGCTGCACCACCGGTTCGGAATCGCTCCCAGGAGAAACCTCAGCAACCGCACCAGTGACGATAGGATCGGCAAACTTGCTGGTATCGACGAACTGCAGGGCTTCGGTCTTATAGGTGTAATAACGCGGACCGCTCACCTTCGGCAGCGGCGCCTCCGGATCAAGCCCGCCAAGTGATCCGCCTTCGCCGCCACGTGGCGCCACACGCCCGGGCGGCATCTGATCCATGAAAATGGTGCTCTGGGTCCGCTGCCTGTCGCCGCGCAGCATATCCATCAGCGTATAGGCATGCGCGGGAGCGGCCATCATTGCCAGGCCGCAGGAAACTGCCAATGCGGATACCGCGCTTTTCAAAACGAACGTCATATATATTCCAGTCCCGATGTCATGCTGTTCTCAGCTCAAATCCCGCGAAACTCAAGCAGCGTAGGGCCTCATTGATCAGAAACCGGCCTTCGCCGCCAGCGCTGGCGGACTCAATTTCATGTGAGAGAAATCCTGCGCGGCGCCGCACAGCAGTTCACACAAAATTATGAAATTATTAGTTAATTTTTTACCGAATTTTCGCCGCCGGACCAGTACGGCAAAAACGCGCCGATGCATAAAATTTCCAACGTGGCCGAAAAAGCACGCCGCTCGGCCGGCGCAAACATGACTGTGAGTATCAATATTTCGGACAGCATCCTGTTTTCTTACCCTGGTTTCCAACCTATAAGACCACATCTTTCGAAGATGCCAGAAAACAGCATGCGAGAGGAAGGCAAGGCTCATGACCGCAACCCGCACCGAAACCGATACTTTTGGCCCCATCGATGTCGCCGCCGACCGATATTGGGGCGCCCAGGCCGAGCGTTCGCTCGGCAATTTCAAGATCGGCTGGGAAAAGCAGCCGCTGTCGATCGTCCGCGCGCTCGGCATCGTGAAACAGGCGGCCGCCCGCGCCAACATGTCGCTCGGCCAGCTCGATCCGGCGCTGGGCAAGGCCATCGTCGACGCCGCCCAGGAAGTGATCGACGGCAAGCTCGACGAGCACTTTCCACTGGTCGTCTGGCAGACCGGTTCCGGCACACAGTCCAACATGAATGCCAACGAGGTGATCTCCAATCGTGCCATAGAAATGCTCGGCGGCGTCATGGGTTCCAAGAAGCCGGTGCATCCGAACGATCACGTCAATATGAGCCAGTCATCGAACGACACCTATCCGACGGCCATGCACATCGCCTGCGCCGAACGGATCGCCCATCACCTGCTGCCGTCGCTGAAGCACCTGCATGCCGCCCTGGATATGAAGGTCACGGAGTTCAGCCACATCATCAAGATCGGCCGCACCCATACTCAGGATGCCACACCACTGACGCTCGGCCAGGAATTCTCCGGCTATGCCGCCCAGGTCGGCTCGGCCATCAAGCGCATCGAAATGACCCTGCCCGGCCTCTGCGAGCTGGCCCAGGGCGGCACCGCCGTCGGCACCGGCCTCAACGCGCCGGTCGGCTTTGCTGAGAAAGTCGCCGAAGAGATTGCAGATATCACCGGCATGCCCTTCGTCAGCGCGCCGAACAAATTCGAGGCGCTTGCCTCGCATGACAGCATGGTCTTTTCGCATGGCGCCATCAATGCGGCGGCTGCCGCCCTCTTCAAGATCGCCAACGATATCCGCCTGCTCGGCTCCGGCCCGCGCGCCGGCCTGGGTGAACTGGCACTGCCGGAAAACGAGCCAGGCTCGTCGATCATGCCCGGCAAGGTCAATCCGACTCAGTGCGAAGCATTGACGCAGGTTTGCATCCATATCTTCGGCAACCACGCCGCGCTGACGTTTGCCGATAGCCAGGGCCATTTCGAACTCAACGTCTACAATCCGATGATGGCCTATAATTTCCTGCAGTCGGTGCAACTGCTTGCCGACGCCGCCGTCTCCTTCACCGACAACTGCGTTGTCGGCATCGAGGCGCGCGAGGACAATATCAAGGCCGGCCTCGAGCGCTCGCTGATGCTGGTCACCGCCCTCGCCCCCAAGATCGGCTACGACGCCGCCGCCAAGATCGCCAAAACGGCGCACAAGAACGGTACGACGCTGAAGGAAGAAGCGCTTGCCAGCGGCCTGGTGACGTCGGAAGAGTATGACGCGATCGTGCGCCCGGAAACGATGATCGGGCCGAAGTAAAAGGGCGCGATACGCAGCCCCTCATCCGCCTGCCGGCACCTTCCCGCTTGCGGGGCTAAGGGAGGTAGCCGCAACCCCTTCGTCCCTCGCCAATCTCTCGCAGGGCACGTCCCCTCGCCCCGTTTTTACGGGGAGAGGGTTAGGGTGACGGGCACACACGGCACACCAGACAAGCCTCAAACCAACAGCGAAAAATTGTCCATCACCACCGAATTGCCCATGAAGTCGAAGCGGATTTCTTCGATGTCTTCGATATCGACCTCGAGATTGGGCCCGGTAACCTCGAGTTCCTGCTGATAGACGATCTGGCCGTCGCTCAAGGCTGTGAGCGTCAGGTGAAAGGGCGACGCCGACAATTCGGCGATCGAAACGCTCTGTAAGGTGAACTCCCCGCCATCGACCATCTTCAGGGTTACGGGCGCAGAACCCGGCGACAGAACGGTATCGCTGAAACCGTCCTCGGTAATGGCGTCGACGCCCGGAATGGTATCATAGACGATGCCGTTCAGAAGCGTCAGGTCGTGGCTGCCGTTCACGGAGAGCGCAAAGCCACGGTAATTGGGAAGAGAGAAATCATCTGCCCTGGATAAGACTCCCATATCATCGAAATCCAGGACCTCGTGGTATTTTTCGTCTTCGTTGACGCCGTCGATCGCCAGGGTCAGCACGCCGAGATCCGTGCCCCCGGAGCCATCGGACATCTTGTAATTCAGCTTTTCGATGAGCTGATCGGACTTACCCAGATTCTTCACCACGTCGAGCGTGTAATCCAGCTCATATGTGAAGTGACCGTCAGGTGTCACTTTGAAGGTTCCGTACTTGCCCTCAATGATCGTTTCGTGGTCAGGCCCATGTTTGGCGTCGATGCGGACGCCATTGACGAAGCGAACATACATGGCCGCTCCTTCGGGATCGCTGGCGAGGCGCAGCAGATCGCCCCTGATCCAGTCATGTTCGAAAAAAACGAGAAGGTCGTCGACAGCAGTTGGCTTTGCATTTGTCATTGGAAGCCCCGGCAGGTTAACGCTGCCGGGAATATGAACCGGGCTTGAACTGAAGGCAACCTGAAGTCGGCCGCTTCGCGACAGATCTCGCTTTCGCCTCGCTTATTGCGTGTGCCGGGCAGGTTGCAAAATGTGGCACGATATGGCCCCAGCTCCAGACTCCGCCCCATCCTAATTGCATTTGCTTCGCAGCAGATTTAGACCGGGTCCAATTTTAGCGACGCACGCCCACCAGAAAGGTCACTTGGATGGCTGACGATCTCTTCCCGCTTGGCAAGGATGCCACCCCCTATCGCAAGATCAGCAGCGATTACGTCTCGGTCGACAATTTCAAGGGCCAGGAAATCCTGACGGTTGATTCCGAGGGTATCCGGCTGCTTGCCGAAACCGCCTTTGCCGACATCAACCACCTGCTGCGCCCCGGCCATCTGAAGCAGCTTGCCGCCATCCTCGACGATCCTGAAGCGACCGACAACGATCGTTTCGTTGCCTATGATCTGCTGAAGAACGCCAATATCGCCGCCGGCGGCGTGCTGCCCATGTGCCAGGACACCGGCACGGCGATCATTATGGGCAAGAAGGGCCGCAGGGTCTGGACAGAGGGCGGTGATGCGGCGGCGCTTTCGAGAGGCGTGCTCGACGCTTATGAAAAGAAGAACCTGCGTTATTCGCAGCTCGCGCCGATCAAGATGTTCGAAGAGAAGAACACTAGGAATAACCTGCCGGCGCAGATCGATATCTATGAGGAAGGCACGGACTCCTACGACTTTCTCTTCGTCGCCAAGGGCGGCGGTTCAGCCAACAAGACGTTCCTCTATCAGGGTACGCCTTCGCTTTTGACCCACGACCGGATGATCGACTTCCTCAGGGAGAAGATCCTGACGTTGGGGACGGCAGCCTGTCCTCCCTATCATCTGGCGATCGTCATCGGCGGCACCTCGGCGGAGATGAACCTGAAAACCGTCAAGCTTGCATCGACCCGTTATCTTGACGAACTGCCGACCGAAGGCTCCGAGAGCGGCCATGCCTTCCGCGACACCGAAATGGAAAAGGAAATCCACAAGCTGACGCAGCAGATGGGCGTCGGCGCTCAGTTCGGCGGCAAGTATTTCTGCCATGACGTGCGCGTCATCCGCCTGCCCCGCCACGGCGCCTCGCTGCCGATCGGCCTCGGCGTCTCCTGTTCCGCCGACCGCCAAGCCAAGGGCAAGATCACCCGCGACGGCATCTTTGTCGAGCAGCTCGAAACCGATCCGTCGAAATACATGCCGGAGATCGACGAAGCGAAACTGTCGGAATCGACCGTGCATATCGACCTCAACAAGCCGATGGCCGAAGTGCTCGCCGAACTATCGAGGCACCCCGTCAAGACGCGCCTTTCGCTGACGGGCACCATTATCGTCGCCCGCGACCTCGCCCATGCCAAGATCCGCGAACGGCTGGAGAAGGGCGAAGGCATGCCCGACTACCTGAAAAATCACCCGGTCTATTATGCCGGCCCCGCCAAGACGCCGGCCGGTTATGCGTCCGGCTCCTTCGGCCCGACGACGGCCGGCCGCATGGACAGCTACGTCGACCAGTTCCAGTCCTTCGGCGGCTCGATGGTGATGCTCGCCAAGGGCAACCGCTCGCGCGCCGTGCGCGAGGCATGCAAGAAACATGGCGGCTTTTACCTGGGTTCGATCGGCGGCCCCGCCGCCCGCCTCGCCAAAGACTGCATCCGCAAGGTCGAAGTGCTGGAATATCCTGAGCTCGGCATGGAAGCGGTCTGGAAGATCGAAGTCGAAGACTTTCCCGCCTTCATCGTCATCGACGATAAGGGCAATGATTTCTTCCAGGAATTGAATTTGGGGTGATTGTCTGGTGTGTCTTTGAAGTCAGGTGAAGGGGCAGTTGACGGCTTGCCGTAAAGCCCCTCATCCGCCTGCCGGATAAGGCGCCGCACGGCGCGACCTTCCGATATTTGCGCGCTTACTGATTATCTGCGGCGCTTATCACATCTCCATCATCCACCCGCGCCAGAATCTCCGTCCGGAATGCGCCGACAAAGAGACGGGCATGTTCGAGCAGCGAGGCACCGCCTGCGAAGACGATGAAAACGAGCATGACGAAAAAATGGCGCGGCCGCTTTCCATGATCTTACGTCCTGGCTTTTTGGCTGTGTCGGATTTACCGGTGAATTGTCATTCCGCATATGCTTCCGGAAATAGGAAACAACCAAAACTTGCTGTCGACAAGATGAATACGATCTCTAAGGAGAAAAGAACTGTAAGTTTTTTAAATACCGCCTCCCGCGCAACGGGTATGCACTGTCCCGATAAGGATACGTTTTTCCTTGAAAAATCATAGACCTACTTGAAGTACTGACCGACCGCGAAGTTTTCATATGTAATCTTTGGTATATGTCGCTTTAATCTTTTCCCAAGAAATTTAAGCTAACAAATAAATAATGCCTTCGAAGAAATGAGGAGTTTGCCGGATGAATACGGCTGTCGCGCCCAAGGTGCAGGTTCCCGACGTAGCGGGCCAGATCACCTACGCAATGCGCTCGATGGGCGTCGCGCCGATACCCCGCAATTACGAACTCTTCTACGAGGCCTATATCGGCTCCAATCCGGCGCTCACCCGTGAACTCGCAGCTCTCGGCAGCCAGGCGACCCAGGCCGAACTCGATGCGCTGGGCGCGCAGTATTTCACCAGCGGCCCCGCACGCGTCTTCGACGATGCCCATACGCGGATATCAGGCGAACTCGACGGCCTGCTGCGAATCCTGAGGCAGGAGCAAAGTTCGCTCGAAAGCTATACAAGGCTGCTCGGCGAGACCCATAAGCGCATCACCTCCAAGAGCAATGCCAGCGCCGAATTGATCGAAAGCGCCATCGAACTTTTGAGCAAGGCGACTGGCGATACCATGGCGCATGGCGAACGCACCGTCGAGGACGTCGTCCAGCGCTCGCAGGAGATGGACCAAGTCCGCAAGGAACTCGATGAATACAAGCGCATCGCCAATACCGATTCACTGACGCGCCTTTCCAACCGCCGCGCCTTCGATGACCGGCTGGCAGCGGTCTTCAACAATCCCGGCATGCGGCCGGTAACTGCCCTGCTGCTCGCCGACATCGACAACTTCAAGAAGATAAACGACACCTACGGCCATCCCGTGGGCGACAAGATTCTCGCCACCGTCGCCTCCGTGATCCGCAGCAATGTCCGGCGAGACGTCTTCGTCGCCCGTGCCGGCGGCGAGGAATTTGCCCTGATCATCGAGGGGAACACAGCCGAGGAAGTGACGGCGATCGCCGAACGCATCCGCCGCACGCTGGAAACTACGCCGTTCAAGAATTCCCGCACGCGGGTGAATTACGGCCCGATCACCGTTTCGATCGGCATCTGCATGGCCTCGAATGCGGAGGATGCCGGCGAGCTCTACAGCAAGACCGACATCGCCCTTTACGGCGCTAAGAACGCCGGCCGCAACTGTATCGTCCTCTATCAGGACGGCATGCAGAAGGACTTCAGCAAGAGCTGGCTGATCTACAAGGCTTGACGCGGAACCCTCATGATAAGCACGCTGTCGCCACTAGGTGACAACCCTTCTTTCGTCATGCTCGGGTTGGCCCTAGCATCTGCCGCCGGTGCAGCAGATCCTCGGCACAAGGCAGCACAAGGCCGAGGATAACATCGAGTAAAGGGCGAACTCTGTCAAAATTGCGCCGTCACAATGAGATGACGGCGGTTCACCACATCGTCTTCGCCGCCCGTCCCGGCCATTCCCGGTCGTAGGTTTCCTGATCGAAATCGCTGACGGCAGCCTTCAGCATCTGGCCCGGCGTCGGCAAGCTCGCCGGATCGGTAAAATGCCCGGCATTCCAGAGTTCGGCGCGTATCACGGCGCGCGCACACTGGAAATAGACCTCGTCGATCGAAATGACGATGACGGTGCGCGGATGTTTGCCGTCCATCTCGAAACTCGAAAGCAGCGCCTCGTCGTTCGAGACGACGCCGCGGCCGTTGATGCGCATCGTGGTGTTGGAGCCGGGGATCAGAAACATCAGCGAGCCTGGGATCACGCACGATATTGGAGAGCGAATCCACACGGTTGTTGCCGCGCCAATCCGGCAGATACAGCGTCTCGTCGTCGACGACGCGCACTACGCCGCCGAGATCGCCACGTGGCGAACAATCAAGCCCTTCCGGCCCGACGGTCGCAAGCGCCGCAAACGGCGAGATTTCGATCATCTGACGGTAAAGCGGCGTCAACCGCTTGGTCACCTTGTCGACCGAAGCCTGTGATAGGCCGGCGCCATAGATGGTATTGAGCTCTTCGATGCTGCTGATGATTTTCATGAAGCGTCCCGCCGCGGCTGATCTTTGCCACGGACGCTACAATGCCGCGCGTCTCGCCGGAAGCTCAAATAGCGGAATGATCTCCGCATCTTTTTTGATGCTTTCGTCGGTTCCCTCGTCCGCGCCGCCTGCGAGAAAGGCCGCGATCGCGCCGAGCACCGGAGGCGCGCCGATGATGCGCCGATGGCCGAAACCTTTCGCCCAGAACAGCCGCACTCTCTTACTCGCCGCGCCGTAACGCCGGGCATGGGCCGCTGACACTTCCTTGTCGTCCTCGGCGTGGATCACCAGGACCGACCGGCCGATCGAGCCCGCCGTATTGTTGGCGTCGAAATCTCCGAGTCTTCGCCCAGTGACACGATGAACCTCATTCTCCAACGCAGCCTGCGCGGCGGCGCGAAGCCCGATCATCCGTCCGAAATCAGTGAAAAGCCAGGCCATCTCGCTCGGCGCGCCGATCAGCACCAGTCGCTCCCCGGTAACGGGCGCAGCATCCGGGATCAGGCCCGCCGCCGAGACCATCAGCGCCGCGCCCCCGAAGGAATGGCCAATCGCCGCGTCGAATGCACCGAAGCGCTCCCCTGCTGCCGCGATCCCCTGGACCGCAAGCCCCATATGCAGGAAACGGCCACCCGCGCGCCCATGGCCGGGAAAATCGAGCGCCACCACCTCGGCACCTGTCGCCGCCAGCATCGAGACGAGATCTGCCATGTAGACGGCGCTCGAGCCCCAGCCATGCGTGACGAGGTAGCGCTTGCGCTGACCGATCGCACCGCCGTTGAGGCGATAGGCATGCGCTTTGGCGCCGCCGGCAAGCCTGAGGACAAAGCGTTCCGCGCCGGCAAGCCGCGCCGCACCAGCCGCATGTGCCGTCTTTGCCTTCTCTCCCTTCGGCCGCGGCGATGGTGTGCGGCAGAACAGCAGGAATGCCGCCCTGCCCGCCAGCCGCGGCGATATCGCCTGCAGAACCCGAAATCCGAGGCGGGTGACCTCAAGCGCGAAATTTGCCATAGTGGGAATCCAAAAGACTGTTCAACACTGAACAATAAAGTACAACGATGAACAAAAATCAATCCCTGCCCTGGGATCATCCGCGTTTTCGCAGCTGGATCGCGGTGGCGCGCGCCTGCCAGCTGATGCAGCAGTCCCTGACCCGCTCGCTTGCCGATCTCGATATCAAGCCGCCACACCTCGATATTCTGGTCAATCTCTACCGTTTCGAGGCCATTTCGCAGCAGGAACTGGCGCGCAAGCTCCTCGTCGGCCGCTCCAATATGAGCATGCTGCTGCCGCAGATGGAGCAACGGGGTCTGATCGAGCGGCGCGGCGACGAGCGCGACAAGCGGGTGCTGCGCCTTTATCTCACCGGCGAAGGCCGCAAAGTGACCGAGGCGGCGATGGCGATCCAGACCGATCTCATCGAACGCACCCTCTCGGACGAGCCGATCGAACAATGCATGGCGACGGCCACCTCGATGGAGCGCATCATCACCGTGCTGCTGAAAGATCTGCGCGACGATGACTGATGCATGTCGCCCAAAAGTGGGCAGCGGTTTTGGAAGGACGACATGCATAAAAGACCCTCAAGCGCCTCGCATGAACCAAGTTCGAGGCGAGGCGCTTGAGGTTCAATGCAGCGACGGCGCCGTCGATGTGCCGCTCAGCGAGCGATATTCCCAGGCAGCGACGATGATCAGCACTAGCGTCGCCAGGATGCCGAGCAGATAGACCTCGAGGAAGGGCGCTGCGAAAGCTAGCAGGATCACCAACACGAGGCCGGCAAGATGCGACAGTGGCATCTGCCCGCTGGTCGCGCCCTTGAACCAGAGATTGCCGGCGAGGAACAGACCGGAGCCGCCGAGCACCGCCGCCGCGACGCCGAAGTCACCCGTCTCGTGCGGATGCGAGAACATGAATTCGACCGCCACCGCATGCACGATGATGCCGGCCAGAATCGGGATATGCGCGTAGGTGAAAGCCTGCCGCGCCAGAGCCCCCGGCGTCTCCTCATGCTCGATGCGATGAGCGGCGCGCCCGTGGCCGAAGCGGAAATAGAGCCACCACATGGCGACCGTGCCGATGAAGGCAGTCACGAAGATCAGGCTGGTCAGACCCGAAATCGCCAGCTCGGAAAAGGTGCGGCCTGAAACGAGAATCGCCTCTCCGAGGCAGATGATGACGAAGAGCGCGCAGCGCTCAGCCATGTGCGCGCCGGAAACGTCCCAGTCGCCAGGCCTCGATCGGCCAAGCCCAGGCACCGCAAAGCCCGCGGCTGGCCCGGCATATTCGATCGCAAGTGCTATCAGCCATGCGATAAGCCGGGCTTCATGCTCCAAGAGCCCGCCGGCGATCCAGAAGACGGCGGCGACCGCAAGCCAGCTTGTGATGCGCGCGAAATTCAGCGTATTGGCCCGGTCGACACGCGTCATCGCATAGGTGGCAAACAGCGAGCGGCCGACCTGCATCGTCATATAGGCGCCGGCAAAAAGCAGTCCCTTGTCGCCGAAGGCCTCGGGGATGGAGGCGGAAAGCACTAGGCCCAGCATCATCAGCACGACCAGCATGCCGCGCACCGGCATCTTGTCGGGATCGAGCCAGTTCGTCACCCACGCGGTGAATATCCACACCCACCAGACGGCGAAGGTCATCACTGCCGCTTCGGCAGCGCCGAGAGGCGTATAATGGGCGGCAAGCGCATGCGAAAGCTGCGAGATCGAAAAGACGAAGACCAGATCGAAGAACAGTTCGAGGAAGGTCACCTTGCTGCCGGCGGCGCTGCCTTTGGCGCGCAGCCAGTTCTTTCGATTCGCTTTCGCCATGTGTCCCCCGATGGCCATATATTGAGATTCAGCGCGGCTTTTCCGCGGTGTCGCGGTTCATGCCCTTTTCCCGGAGTTCGTCCTCATAGGCCGAAAACAGCTCCGCCCCCCGTTCGCCCAGTTCGCGCAGGTAGGTCCAGGTGTAGATGCCGGTATCGTGCATATCATCGAAACCGATTCGGACC
The DNA here is from genome assembly GCF_014193135.1 of Rhizobium sp. BK049. Taxonomy (NCBI): domain Bacteria; kingdom Pseudomonadati; phylum Pseudomonadota; class Alphaproteobacteria; order Hyphomicrobiales; family Rhizobiaceae; genus Rhizobium; species Rhizobium sp. BK049. The sequence goes on along the minus strand of NZ_JACHYV010000006.1, from coordinate 11,913 downwards.
GCATAATTGCCGGTCGGCGTCATCGAGACGATCGCGACATTGCGTTTGCCCGGCACCGTCACCTTCTGTCCCGGCCCGTGGCCCTGCACCTCGGCCGACGGTGACAGAACGCGCAGGAGTTCGGCCGGAAGATCGAAGCTCTGGCCGTCGTTGAAGGTCACCACCAGCCGCTGCCGGTCCTTAGAAACGCGAAGTTCGCTCGGCCAGATATCGCTCATCTCTATCACCCTCTTTCCCTTGGAGAAGTAGGCGTTCGGCTTTTTCGAGGCAAGCGCAAATTAGCGTGTGCGAAATCCGTTTCCCTTGACGGGGCAATCACATATGCACAAATAGAAAGATGTCGCTTGAAAACGGGGCCCAGCCCGATCGGCGCGCTTCAAATCCCCGCCGCGGAGGAATTGGTGAATAAGAGAGTGGGAACGATAGGCAACGCATCGCCGCTCACGGCAGATGCGCATCCGATGATCGACCCTTTCGGCCGGGCGGTCACCTATCTCCGCGTCTCCGTCACCGACCGCTGCGACTTCCGCTGCACCTATTGCATGGCGGAGAATATGACCTTCCTGCCGAAGAAGGATCTTTTGACGCTCGAAGAGCTCGACCGCCTCTGTTCGGCCTTCATCGCAAAGGGTGTCAGCAAGATCAGGCTGACCGGCGGCGAGCCGCTGGTGCGCAAGAACATCATGTATCTCGTGCGCAAGCTCGGCGAAAAGATCGGCTCCGGTCTCGATGAGTTGACGCTGACGACCAACGGCTCACAGCTTTCCCGCCATGCCGCCGAGCTTTATGATTGCGGCGTGCGCCGCATCAACGTCTCGCTCGATACGCTCGATCCCGACAAGTTCCGCAAGATCACCCGCTGGGGCGATTTTGACAAGGTCCTGGAAGGCATCGACGTGGCGCAGAACGCTGGTATCAAGATCAAGCTCAATGCCGTGGCGCTGAAAAATTTCAACGATGCCGAGATGCCCGATCTCCTGCGCTTCGCCCATGGTCGCGGCATGGACCTCACCGTCATCGAAACCATGCCGATGGGCGAGATCGAAGAGGACCGCACCGATCAATACCTGCCGCTCTCAGAGTTGCGCGCCGACCTCGAACGTCAGTTCACGCTAACTGACATTGATTTCCAGACCGGCGGCCCGGCGCGTTACGTCAGGGTTTCCGAGACCGGCGGCCGCCTCGGCTTCATCACGCCGATGACCCATAATTTCTGCGAGAGCTGCAACCGCGTTCGGCTCACCTGCACCGGCACGCTCTATATGTGCCTCGGCCAGAACGACGCCGCCGATCTCCGCGCCGCACTGCGCGCCACCGAAGACGACGCCCTCCTCCACGCCGCGATCGACGAAGCCATCACCCGCAAACCCAAGGGCCATGACTTCATCATCGACCGGACTCATAATCGGCCAGCGGTCGCACGGCATATGAGTGTTACGGGTGGGTGAGGCCCGGCGCCCGCAAAGCGGGGGAGCGATCGATCCAGTGAATCGATCGCAGCGCCGAACACCCTGAGTTCGAACGAGGGGCCGGCATACGGTGCGGCAAACTCCCAAGTATCCAGCCGGGCTCGCGGGAGAGCCTCAGGCCACGACGATCAGCCGTCGTTCTAGAGTGGACCCCCCGGGCGGGTGCGGCGGGCGCTATCCTACCCTTCAGTCGATCAATCGCTGCGCGGTAAACTTGTCGGTCACAAGCATGTCGATGACCCCGACGCGGAGCGCGCCTGCGATCGCGTCGGTCTTTTTGGCCCCGCCGGCAAGAGCAATCACCCGGTCCACCCGTTCGAGATCCTCGAGCGGAAGCCCTATGACCCGGTCGTCAAGCGGCGTCTTCACCGGCTTGCCGTTCTTGTCGAAGAAGCGAAGCGAAATATCGCCGACGGCGCCTGCTTCCGCGAGATCGGAGAGTTCGCGGGACGAAAAGATGTTGCCGGACCGTGCGAGAAGTTCGGACGGTTCGACGGCTCCGATTCCGACGATCGCAAGCGTTATGCTGCCGAACAGGTCCATCGTCTCGCGCACGAATGGGTCGGCCTGCATCAGAAGTTTTGCTTCCCTTGATGTCGTAACGCCCTGTACGGGCAGCAGTTTCGGCTCGGCGCCGGTCAGTCGTGCAAGCCGCGTGGTCAGTTGCGTCGCATGCGTCTGCACCGAAGGATCGCCCATGCCTCCAAGGGTCTGGACGACGAATTTCGCCTGAGCGCTCTTCTGAGGATGGATGTTCTCGACCATCTTGAAGATGGTCTGGCTCCAGCTCGAAACGCCGATGATCTCCCCTGGCGCCAGCGTCACCTCCAAGAGATGAGCCGCTGCCTCTCCGATACGGGCCATGATGGCCCCGTCCCTATCTTCCGTGCACTCGACGACGATCGCCTCCGGCAGACCGTATTTCTCGCGAAGCGCGCCCTCAAGCTCGCTATAGGTGCCGACGGGAGGGATCACGCTGGTTCGCACGATATCTTCGGCCTCGGCGCGCTTCAGCATGCGCGACACGGTCGCCTGCGACAGTCGAAGGTGTTCTGCGATCTCCGCCTGTCGCCGCCCCTCTATGTGGTACATCTGGGCGACCCTTGAAATGAGGCGGAGTTCGTTGAGGCGAGTCATCGCTAATCCCAGATTGAATTTTTATTCACCTTTAGCCTGTGTTTCGCGGGACGTCGAGCGGGCGAGCGCATCATTCCAGGTATCGAGAAGCACCCCGCGATCGACGGGTTGCGGCTCGATGGTTTGCGTGTTCCGCGGCAGTTCCGCGACACTGTCGAGATCGCTCCAAAAGCCGAGTGACAGCCCCGCCAGATAGGCAGCGCCCAGAGCCGAGGCCTCGGGTGCTTCGCATTGGATCACCGGATGTTCAATGAGGTTCGAAACACATTGCATCAGGAAGCGGTTCTGGCTCGGTCCGCCATCCACATAGAGCGCGCCCAGCTCGCCGCCGCTCTGCGTTCGCATGGCAGCAATCACGTCATGCACCTGGAAAGCGATGGAATCGGTCACCGACCGGGCCATCTGCGCGCGTGTCGTGTTGAAGTTGATCTGCGAGAATAGCGCACGGGCATCGGCATTCCAGTAAGGCGCCCCCAGCCCCACGAACGCCGGCACGAAGCCAGGGCCGCCCGGCTCGGCGCTCGCCGCAAGTTCGATGAGCGCCGCCACATCCGCAAGGCCGAGAATGTCAGCCATCCAGGGAAGACTGGCGGCGCAAACCAGAATATTGCCTTCGAAAGCGAAAGTCGGCTTTCCCCCGATACGCCACGCGACAGTTGTCGTGACGCCGTTGCGTGGAGGAATGAATTGCGAAAGCGTCGTCATGACCGAAGAGCCGGTTCCGAACGTGACCTTGCCATCGCCCGGTTTGAAAGCCCCATGACCGAACAGGGCGGCGTGGCTGTCGCCGATCGCGGCCAAAATGGGTGTGCCATCCGGCACACCCGGCAACCCTTGCGTTCCGCCGAAATCGGCCGAGCTGTCGAGGACCTCGGGCAGGAGCGCGATATCGACGCCGAAGATCTCGCCGAGTTCCTCGCTCCATCTCTGCACCCTGAGATCGAACAACTGGCTCCTGGCGGCATTCGACGCATCGCAGACATGCCGGCGCCCGCCCGTCAGGCAATGGATGAGCCAGCTGTCGATTGTTCCCAGCCGCACACGTCGCCCGGCCGGAATACGGTCGAGCAGCCATCGGAATTTCGAACCCGGGAACATTGGATCCAATGGCAGGCCTGTCAGCGCCTGCACCCGGGCAAGCTGGCCTTCGGCAATCAAACGTTCGCAATCCTGTGCCGTTCGACGGCACTGCCAGCTGACCACCGGTCCGAGCGCCTCTCCGGTATCGGCATCCCAGGCGGTGACGGACTCGCGCTGGTTGGAAATGGCGACACCCTCGATAACCACATCAAGGCCGGTCTTCAGGCAGGCATCGACCGCTTCGCAGACCGATGCGTAGAGCCGGCGCGGGTCCTGTTCGACCCATCCCGGCTTCGGATAGGAGATGCCGACAGGAGCCGAACCTCTGCCGACGATCTCTCCTTTTTCGGAAACGAGAACTGCCTTTGAATTGGTCGTGCCCTGGTCGATTGCCAGAATTGCCCGCATTCTATCCTCCCCGGATCAGGTTGCGGCCGGAACGGCAAGCGTCCCGGCCGGTCACGTGATCCCAATTACTTGCGCTCGATCAGCGACTGCGCGGCGTCGGCGATTGCGGACGGCGCCATCCCGAATTCGTCGAGCAGGAACTCCGCCGAACCGGTCGGGGCGTAGACGCCGGGAACCCCGAGACGCTTCATCGGCACAGGAGCATAGTCGACCACCACTTCGGCCACCGCGGAGCCGAGCCCGCCAAAGATCGAGTGCTCTTCGGCTGTGACGATTGCTCCGGTTTCCCTAGCTGCGGCTATGATGGCCTCTTCGTCGATCGGACGAACCGTTGCGAGGTTGAGCACCCTGGCATCGATGCCGCGGTCTGCGAGAATCTCGGCAGCCTTCACGATGCGATGCGTCAATGTCCCGTTGGCGATCAGAGTGACTTGGGAACCTTGGCGAAGGAGATTCGCCTTGCCCAGTTCGAACGTATGGCCTTCCGGAAGCAGGTCGGGCACACCGACCCGCGACAGACGCAGGAAGCAGGGCCCGCTGTAGGTTGCCGCCCAGGCGACGGCAGCGGCGGTTTCGATCCGGTCGCAGGGCGCGATGACCGGGAGATTGGGCAGGACGCGCGTCCAGGCGAAGTCTTCGATCGAGTGATGAGTCGGACCGAGTTCGCCATATGCCATTCCGGACGAAATGCCGACCAGCTTGACGTTGGCATTCGAGTAGGAAATGTCGGCCTTTATCTGCTCCAGCGACCGGCCTGTGAGAAACGGAGCAGCGCCGCACACGAAGGGCAGCCGTCCGCCATTGGCAAGCCCTGCACCGACGCCGACCATGTTCTGCTCCGCGATGCCGACATTGACGAGGCGCTCCGGAAACTTCGACTTGAAGCCGCCGAGCTTGGAGGAACCGACGGAATCATTGCAGACGGCAACGATCGTTTCGTTTTCGGCAGCCAGCCGCTCGAGCGTGGAGGCGAATGCGTCGCGGCAATCGTGAAGCTTGGGTGGGTTTACTGGCGCGTTCATCACAGTGCCTCCGACAATTCTGCCAATGCGATTTCGTATTGTTCCTTGCTCGGTACCTTGTGGTGCCACTCGACCCGGTCCTGCATGAACGAGATTCCATGGCCCTTGTTGGTGTGGGCGACGATGCAATGTGGCCTTGATCCCCGGTGTTCGAGAGCAGGAACGACTTCGCTCATCTTGTTCCCATTGATTTCGGTGACCTCCCAATCGAAGGCTTCAAGCTTCGGACGAAGAGGGGCGAGATCATTGGTTTCGGCGAGCGCAGCTCCCTGCTGGAACCTGTTGTGATCGATGACCAGCGTCAGATTATCGAGCTTGAACTGGGCGGCCGCCATGATCGCTTCCCAGTTGGACCCCTCCTGCATCTCACCGTCTCCAGTGACGACGTAGGTGTGAAATTTCCCGCCCGAGAGTTTGGCGGCCTTCGCCATTCCGACTGCGACCGGAAGACCGTGGCCGAGCGGCCCCGTGTTCGTCTCGACGCCAGGAACCTTATTGCAATTCGGATGTCCGTTCAGCCTCGAATGCGGCTGCAAGAAGGTGGAAATCTCCTCTTCCGGAATGAAGCCGCGTTTTGCGAGCGTCACGTAGAGAGCGCAAGCCGTATGCCCCTTTGAAAGCACGAACCTGTCGCGGTTGGGGTGTTTGGGCTGATCAGGCCAGACATTCAGCACACGAAAATAGAGGGCGGTCAAAATGTCGATGACCGACATCTCTCCACCAATATGGCCGGCGCCAGCTTCAAAAACCGCCTGGAGATCGCGCAATCGGATTTCGCGGGCGATACGCTCGAGTTCTGTCGTATCCATGGGCTCCTCGTGTGCATAAATATTCAGTTACCAATATTTTTGCACAACATATCGATTAGTCAACCCCTCTGGCGAAGCTCTCGAGAGCGTACGTGACCGGAAATGTTATTGACAGCCGGAAAGCAAGTTGTTAATGAATTTTCCAGCAGGCATGAATATTTATTCTGCAATGAACGAATAACGGATACAGGCCTAAAGCATAGGGAGGAGCAATGGTGGCGCTCGATATCAATGAACACAGGCTTTCGTCCGGTGCGTGGCTGGGCAAGCTCAAGGGAGCTACCGGCCCGCTCGTGGGTCTGCTCGCGCTATGCATCTTTCTGAGCTTCAGCACGGACACGTTTCTGTCGGTTCGAAACGGCCTGAACATTCTCGACCAGATCACCGTTCTCGGCATTATGGCGGTCGGCATGACGTTCGTCATCCTGATCGGCGGCATCGATCTCTCCGTCGGCTCGGCACTCGCCCTGGCGATGATGGTCATGGGCTGGACCGCAAACGTCGCCGGCCTGCCCCTGCCCGTCGGCATCGCCTTTGCGCTGATCGCCTCGGCTGTTTGCGGACTGATCGTCGGACTTCTGGTGACGCAGTTCAGGGTTCCGGCATTTATCGCCACTCTGGCAATGATGTCGGCCGCCCGCGGCGTTGCCAACATGATCACCGACGGCCAGCAAATCGTCGGCTTCCCCGACTGGTTCATGATGCTGGCGATCGATCGCCACTTTGGCGTCATGACTGCCACAGTCTTTCTTATGCTTGCGGTTGTTCTGGCGGCATGGCTTTTCCTGCACTTCCGGTCCGAAGGTCGCATGCTCTATGCGGTGGGCGGAAACGCCGAAGTTGCGCGCCTGGCCGGCATCAACGTCCCGCTCGTAACGATCAGCGTCTATGTCGTGAGTGCGGTCCTTGCGGGACTTGCAGGCGTCGTGCTCGCAGCCCGACTGGATTCCGTCCAGCCCTCCAGCGGCCTCGGCTATGAGCTCGACACCATCGCCGCGGTCGTCATCGGCGGGACGTCGCTCTCCGGCGGTGCGGGCGGCATCGGAGGAACTCTGATCGGCGTTCTCATCATCGGAGTGCTGCGCAACGGTCTCAATCTTCTCAACGTCTCACCGTTTCTTCAGCAGGTGATCATCGGCATTGTCATCGTGCTTGCGGTCGGCGCTGAAACCATTCGTCGGCGTCGAGCCTGACGAGCAGGCTCCGCCGCTTTGGCGGACCCGGAATTCCGCCCTGAAAGATCGGGGCGGATCAATAACCCGAGGGGGAGGACATACCCGAGGGTGCCATTAACAACGGAGGAACTACAATGAAAATAGCGCGCACCATGCTCGCATCTGCCGCACTGCTCGGTCTCATGCTCGGTCCGGTACACGCGGCGGAACTGAAGAAGCTCGGCCTCGCCGTCGCCAACCTGCAGGCAAACTTCTTCAACCAGATCAAGCAATCGGTCGAGGCCGAAGCCAAGAAGCGCGGCATCGAGGTCGTCACGGTCGACGCCAAGGGCGATGGGCCGACACAGGTCAACCAGATCCAGGATCTTCTGACCCAGAAAATCGACGCGCTTATCTACATTCCGGCAGGTGCGGCCGCTGCGAGCGTTCCGGTCAAGCTCGCCAAGAATGCCGGCATCCCGGTGGTTAACGTTGACCGCAACGCGGAGGGGGCCCCGGGCGACACATTCCTCGCAACGGATTCCGTCGCCTCTGCCAAGGCCGTCTGCGACTATATCCTGAAGGAAGCCGGCGGCAAGGGGAAGATGGTCATCATTCATGGCCAGAAGGGCACGACCCCGGAAGTCGATCGCTCGAAGGGCTGCGGTGAATCTCTTAAGGCCAACCCGGATGTGAAGGTCGTCGCCGAGCAGTACTCCAACATCTGGAGCCAGGATGAAGGCTTCCAGATCATGCAGAACATGCTGCAGGCCAACCCGGACGTCTCGATCGTATTCGCTCAGGCTGATGCTCTTGCACTCGGCGCCGCGCAGGCAATCAAGGTCGCGAAACCTTCCCAGAAGATCGTGGTTGGCGGCTTCGACGGCGACACCGCAGCGCTCGAAGCCCTCAGCAAGGGCGTCTTCGACGTCACGGCTACCCAGCAGACGCAGAAGATGGGCCGCGACGCGGTTGAAAATGCCGCCAAGCTTGTCGCCGGAGAAAAGGTACCCCCGGTCCAGCTCATGGATGCCACGCTGACCACCAAGGAAAACGTCGCAGGCTTCATCGCCAACCATCCCTGATAACGTCAAGGTCTTGAGGAGGTGTGCCATGGTTGATCCCGTTCTTTCCCTGAGGGGCATATCCAAGTGGTATGGGCCGCTCCAGGTTCTGAAGGATGTCAGCTTGGACGTCTATCCGGGGGAAGTCGTTGCTCTTCTCGGTGAAAACGGAGCGGGCAAGTCAACGCTGTCGGGCATCATCGCCGGGTCCCGCACGCCGTCCGAAGGATCGATGACATGGCTGGGGCAGCCCTATGCCCCGGCCAATCCCAGGGAGGCGATCGACAAGGGCATTGTCCTGATCCACCAGGAACTGCAGCTTCTGCCACAACTCTCGGTCGCCGAAAACGTCTTCATCGGACGCTGGCCGATGAAAAACGGCGTCGTCGATCGTGCCCAGATGGTTCGCCGCGCCCAGGACCAGCTCGCTCGCTTGAACCTTCACATACCGGCAACGCGGAAGGTCGCCGGCCTTTCCACGGCAAATCAGCAACTCATCGAGATCGCCAAGGCGCTGGCGCTCAACGCAAAGCTGCTGATCCTCGATGAGCCGACAGCCGCCCTCGGCGGCGCAGAGACGGAAGCTCTGTTCGAACAGGTTCGCAAGCTTCGGTCGGAAGGCGTGGGCATTGTCTACATTTCCCACCGTATGGAAGAGATCAAGAAGATCACCGACCGCATCGTCGTCCTTCGCGACGGCGAGCGGGTGCAGGAATTCGCAGACAGCGCCACCCCGGTGCGAACCATTGTCGAGAGCATGGTCGGACGCCCGCTTGACCGCCTGTTCCCCGCCCTGCCCGTTCCGACAGATCGCCCGGTGCTTCAAGTCTCCGGCCTGAGTTCGCCGGACGACTCGTTCCGTGACGTTACCTTCGAGGTGCGGGCCGGCGAAATTCTCGGCATCGCCGGGCTGGTCGGCGCCGGCCGCACCGAACTGGTGCGTGCGATTTCGGGCGCAGATCCGATCAGCGCCGGTTCCATCAGGCTGGAAGGCGAGGAACTGAGCCTGCGCGATCCCGCGGACGCTATCGCGAGGGGTATCGTGATGGTTCCCGAAGACCGCAAGGAGCAAGGCCTCGTCGTCGGGCACCGGATCAGCGAGAACATCGTCTACGCCAATCTCGACAAACTGGGCGGCGGCTGGATCACACCGCGCATCAAGCGCTCCTTTGCGGAAAAGGCCGTCGCCAAGTTCGGCGTCAAGGGCCGTGCCGAGCAATACGCCTCGGACCTATCAGGCGGCAATCAGCAGAAGGTCGTGATCGCCAAGTGGCTCATGCGCGATCCGAAGGTCGTCGTGCTCGACGAACCGACGCGAGGCATTGATGTCGGCGCCCGCGCCGGCATTTACGACATCATCGTCAATCTTGCCAAACAGGGCGTGGCGGTCATCGTCGTCAGCTCGGACCTCGAGGAAGTGCTCGGCGTCTCCAATCGCATTCTCGTGCTCGCACAAGGCAAGCAAGCAGGGATCCTCGATCGTGACCAGGCGAATGACGTTTCGGTCATGGAGCTCGCTACCATCTAAAGCAATTCCAGCAAAAGTGTGCAGCGGTTTTGCGTCAGGAATTGCGTGAAAACAAAACAACAGAGAAAGGAAGAGCGGTGTCCGACATCACTCTGAACGCCCCGAAGCTTTTCGATCTCAGCGGCCAGGTTGCCATCGTCACCGGCGCAGGGAGCGGCATCGGGCAGCGCATTGCCATCGGCCTTGCGCAGTGCGGCGCCGACGTGGCCCTGCTCGACCGCCGGACCGACGACGGACTGGCGAGGACAGCCGAATATATCCGCGCCGCCAGCCGCCGCTCGATCCAGATCGCGGCTGACGTCACGAGCAAATCCTCTCTTGCAGATGCCGTCGCACGCACCGAAGCCGATCTCGGCGCCCTGACGCTTGCCGTCAACGCTGCCGGCATCGCCAACGCCAATCCGGCGGAAGAAATGGAGGAGGATCAATATCAGACGCTGATGGATATCAACCTCAAGGGCATATTCCTGTCCTGCCAGGCCGAGGCCCGCGCCATGTTGAAGAATGGACGCGGCTCCATCGTCAACATCGCCTCCATGTCTGGTGTGATCGTCAACCGCGGGCTGAGCCAGGCGCATTACAACGCCTCCAAGGCGGGCGTCATCCACATGTCGAAATCCCTGGCCATGGAATGGGTCGGCCGCGGCATTCGCGTCAACACCATCTCCCCCGGATACACGGCAACGCCGATGAACACCCGTCCGGAGATGGTCCACCAGACCAAGCTCTTCGAAGAGCAGACGCCGATGCAGCGCATGGCGACGGTCGACGAGATGGTGGGTCCGGCGGTGTTCCTGCTGTCGAATGCGGCAAGTTTCGTGACCGGCGTCGATCTTCTCGTCGACGGCGGTTTCTGCTGCTGGTGATACGATGAAAAGTCGGCAGCTGAAAAATGAACGGTCTCGCTCCCTCCCTGGCTGAGACCGAGGCGCTGAAGGGACTAGCGGGCATGACAGCGTGCGACATCGTCGTCTGCCCGCCCTTCACGCCGAGCAGACGCTTCGGCTCCCGTAATGAGCGCGAAGTAGGCCGCGCGCAGATTTTATCGAAGGACACGAGGAAAGACCATGAAACGCTTTGAGCAAAAGACTGTCGTCATTACCGGAGCTAGCCGCGGCATCGGCGCTGCCATCGCCAGGCGCTTTGCGCGCGAGGGCGCCAGTCTCGTCGTCTCGGCCAATGAGGATCTGGTGCATGGCGTTGCCGAAGTGATCAGGGCCGAAGGCGGCAAGGCAATCTCCTTCATCGGCGATGTCACCGACAAGGCGAGCGTCATCGCGCTCTACGATGCCGCCGAAAAGGAATTCGGCACCGTCGACGTCTCTATCCAGAACGCAGGCGTCATCACTATCGCCCGCGTCGAGGATCTGACCGAAAACGAGTGGGACAAGGTCATGGCCGTCAACACCAAGGGCGTTTTCCTCTGCGCCCAGGAGGCCATTGCAAGAATGCGCAAGCACAAGCGCGGAGGCCGGATCATCAACACCGCCTCCGGCCAGGCCCGCGACGGTTTCATCTTCACGCCGCACTACGCCGCCTCGAAAATGGGCGTCGTTGGCATCACCCAGAGCCTCGCCAAGGAAGTCGCGACCGAAAACATCACCGTCAACGCCTTCTGCCCCGGCATCATCGAGACCGACATGTGGGCCTATAACGACCAGGCCTGGGGTAAACTGCTCGGCAACTACGCCCCCGGCGAACTGATGAAGGAATGGGTCGAGGGAATCCCGATGAAACGCGCCGGCTCCGGCGAGGACGTCGCCGGCCTGGTCACCTTCCTCGCCAGCGACGACGCCGCTTACATCACCGGCCAGACGATCAATGTCGATGGCGGGTTGATCATGTCTTAGGCGGCTGGGAAGGCATTGAAGCTGGAACCTGAAGCAGCCATATACCTTTTCGCTTGCCGCCGACGCTCCTCGCTCCCTCATCTGCCCTGACGGGCATCTTCTCCCCGCTGGGGAGAAGAGGGAGCAAGGCGCCGCCACGAGTCCCTTCTCCCCTCGGGGAGCAACCATGTTTAATTCTTGCGGTGTTGTGGCGTCCATTCGGTCTTGCGAAAGAGGATTGTGTTGGCGAGAACGATGAGTTTTCGGGCGACGGCTATAACGGCGCACTGGTGCTCCTTTCCGCTCTGACGCAAGCGCGTGTAGAAAGCGGCGAGATCCGGATTGTGCCGGGTTGCCGTGAATGCGCACATGAACAGGCTCTTTCGCAGGCGTTCGCGACCACCCTGGATGCG